>VGRQ01000311.1 GCA_016875315.1 Deltaproteobacteria bacterium
GCGCAGCGGCGGCGGCGGCTCGCACCGCCGCAGCGGGCCACCACCCGCGCTCCGCGCGGGTGGTGGGGGCGGAGAGACTTGAACTCTCAAGGGCGCAGGGCCCGGCGGATTTTGAGTCCGCTGCGTCTACCGTTCCGCCACGCCCCCGTGGCCGCAGGCCAGCGAGGCGAGGCCACGCCGACCGGAGTCCACGAAGCTTTTACACCCTGGCGGGCTCGTGGCAAGCGCGTCGGCTACGATCTGCCACGAGGACTGTCCATGCGCCGCCTGCTGCTGCTCGTCCCCCTGCTTGTCGCCTGCGAACCCGAGAAAATCGAGCTCGGGCAGGGAGGCGACGACGACGCGCGCCTGTTCGCCGACGTGTACACCTGGGAGTGCGAGGACCGCTCCGACCCCGACGACCCCTACATCTACGAGGGTGCCTACTCCTACGAGGTGTCGCTGGAATACGCGCCCGACGCGCTCGTGTCTCGCGCCCTGCCCTCGAGCGGCTGCACCAAGGGTCTCGACCTCTTCCCCGCGAGTGCCGGCGCCGACGGGCAGAACATCCCCGAGACGGGCGACCCCACCTGGAGCAACGGCGACCTCTCGGGCGAGCTGGAAAACCAGTCCCCCGGCTTCTACTACGACGATGCCTTTGGCAACGTCGATAACTGCTCGTACGCCGACGAGATGATCGGCGACGGCACCAGCATCACGGGAGCCGGTGTGTTCTCGGGCGCGCGTTCTCCCGAGGCCGGTCAACTCGCTGACGTCGAGATCAGCGGCTACGACGAGACCGCCGGCATCGCCTTCGGCGACACCGTGGAAGCCTCGTGGACGCAGGCCGGCTGGGACACGGGCTGGGTGCAGATCCGTCGCGAGTACTCCGGCGAGCTGGTGGAGTCCGTCACCTGCGCCGCGCCCGGCAACAGCTACACCGTCGACGACGACGTCTGGTCGCTGATGAACGAGTACATCGAGGCCGACGTCACCGACCTCTACATCGTGGTGCAGAACGAGAAGACGGTCGAGACCGAGGACGGCCAGAAGCTCCACGCCTACACCCGCGTCGTCACCGCCGCTTCCGTGCATTGACAATCCAGGCCCCGGGATAGTTCACTCCTCGCCCATGTCGGGACCGACCCTGCTCGTGGTTGACAGCGCGCCGCAGACTGCGGAACGCGCCGCGTCTGCCCTCGTGGGAACCGGGCTCGTCGTGCGCGCCGCTCGCGACGCGGAAGAGGCCGAGCAGGCGCTGGGTGCCGACGACGTGGTGGCGGTCCTGGCCTCGGTGCGCTTTCCCCGTGGCAACGGCTACGACCTCGCTCGCCAGGTGCGCCTGCGCCGTCCCGAGGCGGCGGTATTCCTGCTCTGCGGCGGTTTCGACGTGTACAACGCCGAGCGCGCCGCCGAGGTGGGGGTGAGCGCCCGCGTGAACCGTCCCTTCAGCCCGGAGGGACTCCGCGGCCAGATCGAGGCGGCGCTGGGGGCCTTCCCCAACGCCGACCTTGCCTCCATCGAGAGCTTCGAGGCGCTCACCGAGGTCGAGTCCACGCCCGCCGAGGCGGCCACGCCCGCGCCCCGGCCGGTGGTCGAGGGGCTGCCCGAGCCCGTACACCAGCCGCCCGGGAGCGACGAGCGCGTCGCCACCTTCCTGCCACGCGACTGGCGCTCCTTGCCGCCGGTGAAGGTCGATCCCACCGTGGTGGCGCCGGCGATGGAGAAGGCGATCCTGGCAGTGTTGCCCGAGGTGGTCGACGTGGTGCTCAACAAGGCGATCGCCACCTCGCCGGCCTTGCGCGAGATGCTCGAGGTGGCGGTGGAGCAGGCGGTGCGCGAGGCCCTGCCGCTGCTCGCGCGGCGCGTGGTGCTGGAGCGCCTGGCCGAGATGGAAGCCGCCGCGAAAGAGCCGACAGACGGTTAGACCGCGGGCCGCCGAGGGCCCGATGTCCACCGAGCTGCCGAACCACTACGATCCGCACGCCGCCTTCGCCCGCTACGCGAAGGCCTGGGAAGAGGGCGGGGCCTACACGCCCGACCCCTCGGCGCCCGGCGAGCCCTACTGCATCGTGATCCCGCCGCCGAACGTCACCGGCTCGCTGCACATGGGCCACGCCCTCAACAACACGGTCCAGGACATCCTGATCCGCTACAAGCGCGCCTGCGGCTTCAACACGCTCTGGGTGCCGGGCACCGACCACGCGGGCATCGCCACGCAGTGGATCGTCGAGAAGCAGCTCCGGGCCAGGGGCATCGACCGCCGCGAGCTCGGCCGCGAGAAGTTCCTCGAGTGCGTGTGGGAGTGGAAGGAACACTCCGGTGGCACCATCGTCAACCAGCTCAAGCGGCTCGGCGTCAGCTGCGACTGGTCGCGACAGCGTTTCACCATGGACGAGGGGCTGTCCCGCGCCGTGCGCGAGTGTTTCGTGCGCCTGTACGAGGAAGGGCTCATCTACCGCGCCACCCGCCTCATCAACTGGGACCCGGTGGGCCTCACCGCCATCTCCGATCTCGAGGTCGAGACCGAGGAGAACGTCACCGGTGAGCTCTGGTCTTTCGCCTACCCGCTCAGCGATGGCAGCGGCGAGATCGTCGTCGCCACCACGCGCCCGGAGACGATGCTCGGCGACACGGCGGTGGCGGTGCACCCGGAAGACCCGAGGTACAAGGCGCTCATCGGCAAGACGGTGAAGCACCCCTTGCTCGACCGCGAGATCCCCATCGTCGGCGACGCCATCCTCGTCGACCCCGCCTTCGGCTCGGGCGCGGTGAAGGTGACACCGGCCCACGACTTCAACGACCACGCCGTGGGCAAGCGCCACGGCCTGCCGATGATCACCATCTTCACCCTCGATGCCAGGGTGAACGAGCACGGCGGCCAGTACCAGGGACTCGACCGCTTCGAGGCGCGCAGGCAGGTGAAGGCCGACATCGCCGCGCTGGGGCTCGACCGCGGCAGCAAGGCCCACCTGATGACGCTGCCGAAGTCGCAGCGATCCGGCGCGGTGGTGGAGCCGATGTTGTCGACCCAGTGGTTCGTGAAGATGCGGCCACTGGCCACGCCGGCCCTCGGCGCGGTGGAGAATGGCTTCACCACCTTCCATCCTCGCCAGTGGGAGAACACCTACTACGCCTGGATGCGCAACATCCAGGACTGGTGCATCTCGCGGCAGCTCTGGTGGGGACATCGCATCCCCGCCTGGCACTGCGCCGCCTGCGGCGAGGCGACCGTGTCGCGACACGACGTGGCTGCCTGCGGCGCCTGCGGCAGCGACCGGGTGAGCCAGGACGACGACGTGCTCGACACCTGGTTCAGCTCGGCGTTGTGGCCTTTCTCCACGCTCGGCTGGCCCGACAAGACGGCCGAGCTGGCGCGCTGGTACCCCACCAACGTGCTCGTCACCGGCTTCGACATCATCTTCTTCTGGGTGGCCCGGATGATGTACTCGGGCATCCACCAGATGGGCGCCGTGCCCTTCTCGGACGTCTACATCCACGGCCTCGTCCGCGACGAGGAAGGGGAGAAGATGTCGAAGACCAAGGGCAACGTCGTCGATCCGCTGGTCGCCATCGAGAAGCACGGCGCCGACGCCTTCCGCATGACGCTCGCCTCGCTGGCCGGCCTCGGTCGCGACCTGCTCTGGAGCGACAAGCGCGTGGAGCAGTGGACGCGCTTCCAGAACAAGGTGTGGCAGGCCTTCCGCTTCCTGCGCATGCACTTGAGCGAGAAGCCGGCCGAGGCCACCCCGGGCCCCATGGACCGGTGGATCCTCGCGCGCGCGGGCGCGGCGAGTCGCCGCATCGCAGAGGCCATCGACAGCTACCGCTTCAACGACGCCGCCACCGAGGTGCACGCCTTCGTCTGGTACGAGCTTTGCGACTGGTACATCGAGTTCAGCAAGCCTGCGCTCTATGGCGACGACGAGGCCGCCAAGGCCGCCGCCCGTCACACGCTGTGGACCGTGTTCTCGGCGGTGTCGCGACTGCTTCACCCCTTCATGCCCTTCCTCGCCGAGGAATTGTGGCGCAACCTGCCCGGTTCCACGGGGAGCGTGATCCACGCGCCCTTCCCCCGCCCGGCTGATTTCCCGGCGGCCGACGCCACGCTCGACGAGGTGGCGCTCTTGCAGGAGGCCATCGTCGCGGTGCGGCGGGTGCGCGCGGAGAAGGAGCTTTCGCCGAGGGTGGCGCTGCAGCTGGTGTCGCGCGGCCTCGGTGCCATCACTGGCTACACGGCGGTGCTCGACGACCTCGCCAACGTCAGCGTTGTCGAGGGCGACAAGCCCCGGGCCTGCGCCACGGTGGTGGTGCGCGGGGTCGAGGCCTGGGTGCCGCTCGAGGGGATTCTCGACCTCGAGAAGGAGAAGGCACGGCTCCAGGGTCTGCTCGCCAAGTCGCAGAAATCAGCCGACTTCTTGCGCGCGCGGCTGGGCAACGAGGGCTTCGTGCAGCGGGCGAAGCCCGAGCTCATCGAGCAGACGCGCACCGAGCTGGCCGAGGAAGACGCCAAGATCGCCACGCTCGCGGCGGCGATCGACGCGCTCGGTTAGCAGCCCGCGCGCCCGGGAGCCGCCATGCTGGAAATCCGCCTGTTCGCGGGGAACGCGAACCCCGTCCTCGCCCGCTCGATCGCCGAGCACCTCGGCCTGCCCGTGGGTGCGGCGCGAATCACGCGTTTCTCCGACGGGGAAACCCAGGTGGAGATCGACGAGAACGTCCGCGGTCGCGACGTGTACCTCGTGCAGCCCACCTGCGCGCCGTCCAACGACAACATCATGGAGCTGTTGATCCTTGCCGACGCGTGCAAGCGCGCCAGCGCGGGGCGGATCACCGCCGTGGTTCCCTACTACGGCTACTCGCGGCAAGACCGCAAGGTGGCCCCCCGGGCGCCGATCAGCGCCAAGCTGGTGGCCGACATCATCACCACCGCCGGCATCCAGCGCCTCGTCACGATGGACCTCCACGCCGGGCAGATCCAGGGCTTCTTCGACATCCCGGTCGACAACCTCTACGGCGGCCCCTCGCTCTCCGAGCACGTGGCGCGCCACCTGCCGATGGACAACGTGGTGGTGGTCTCGCCCGACGCCGGCGGCGTGGAGCGCGCCCGCGGCTTCGCCAAGCGCATCGGCGCCAGCATCGCCATCATCGACAAGCGGCGCAGCGGCCCGAACAAGAGCGAGGTGATGCACATGGTCGGCGACGTGCGCGACAAGTCGGCGATCATCGTCGACGACATGATCGACACCGCCGGCACCTTGCAGAAGGCCGCCCAGGCCGTGGCCGACAACGGCGCGAGCGCGGTCTACGCGGTGGCCACCCACGCGGTGCTCAGCGGGCCGGCGGTGGAGCGGATCGAGAACAGCGTGCTCAAGAAGGTGATCGTCACCGACACCATCCCGCTGCGGCCCGACGCGGCCGCGAGCAAGCGCATCGAGGTGGTGCCGATGGGGCGGGTGTTCGCCGAGGCCATCCGCAGCATCCACAGCAACGACAGCGTCTCGCGGCTCTTCCGGTAGCGCCCTGTTGACGACGCGGGGCCGCTGCGATAGCTGCCGCCGCCCTCGTTGACCACGAGGTTTTCGCCGCGCTGGGCCGAGAGGCCCCGACGTCCAAGGCGCGGCCCCGGTCGCCTTCCCCCGGGAGGCGGCCAGGACCGGCTCACGCCGGGGCAGCGACGTCGCCCGCCCCGCGGGCCCACCACGCAGAGGAACCCATGGACACCTTCAATCTCGTCGCCGAGACCCGCCCCGCGGGCAGCAAGGGCGACGCTCGCAAGATCCGCAAGGCCGGCGCCACGCCGGGCGTCATCTACCGGGCCGGAGCGCCCGCGGTGGCGGTGAAGTTCGACGGCGCCGCGCTGTCGACCATCTTCCGCAAGACCAACGACGCCAACACCATCATCAACATCGACCTCGGCGGCAAGGCACACGCCTGCCTGGTCCGCGAGGTGCAGCGCCACCCCGTGTCGCGCGCGGTGGAGCACATCGACTTCTACCAGGTGGAGCCTGGCCAGGACGTCACCGTCACCGTCCCGGTGGTCACCGCCGGAAAGGCGGCCGGCGTGCGCGCCGGTGGTCTCCTCCGCCTGCTCGCTCGCCGGGTCCAGCTCTCGGCCCCGGCGGGGTCGATCCCCCGGAACGTCGAGGTCGACGTGAGCGCGCTCGAGGTGGGCCGCTTCATCAAGGCCTCGCAGCTGGTGGCACCGGCTGGCACGAAGATCCTGTTCGCCCAGGACTTCAACGTGGTCACCGTCGAGGGCAAGAAGACCGAGGCCGCCGCCGAGGCTGCCCCGGCCGCCGCCG
>VGRQ01000312.1 GCA_016875315.1 Deltaproteobacteria bacterium
AAGGAGGCCACCACCTCGTCGCGCGCCGACAGGGGCAGTGGACCGGCCAGCACCAGCACCGAGAGGGCTGGGTCTCGCAGCCGGGGCCAGGCCTCGCGCACCTCGGCGGCCGTCCACGTGGGGTCCACGGGCGCTTGCGGGTGTCGCGACCAGGGATCGCTGGACGACCAGAGCATCGTGTCGAGCGCGATGCGATCTGCGCCGTGCGCCGCGTCGAGAGTCTCCCCCGCCTCGGCGGCGAGCACGCGGAGCTGGCGCGACACGGCGCGGTCGTCGATGACCAGCGAGCGCCACCGCGCGCTCTCGAGGTCGAGCAAGGCGCGAAACGCGCCGTCCCGGGCCGGCACGGTGGCGCCGAGGCCCGACCTCTCCCGGTCGGTCCAGCCGTGGCTCTCGCCGCCCAACTCGCCCAGCCAGGCATCGTAGTCGGGCGCGCCGGGGGCAATCGAACCGTAGGAGAGGTGCTCGGCGAGGTGTGCGAGCCCAGGGCGGCCCGGCGGGTCGTCGGCGGCGCCAACGTCGAACACCCACTCCGCGACGATCTCGTTCCGGGCGGGATCGGGCGCCAGGACCACGCGGAGGCCAGCCTCGGTGACCACGATCTCGGTGGCGACTTCGAAAGCCGCGGGCGGGGGCAAGAACTCCACGGGCCCGGCTAGCCGCCGCTGCGCTTCTGCAGCAAGACCTCCCCGACGAGGACGCCGGGCAGCGCCGTGTCGACCATCTCGGCACTCTCCGGCGCTCGGCCGTCGGCGTTGCGCAGCACCCGGCACAGGGGCCGGGAGAACCGGGCCGGATCGCGGGCGCCCGACACCGAGATCACCACCCGGCCGTCCTTGAGGCGAAGCAGCGTGCCGGGCGGGAAGGCGCCTACCTTGTTGACGAACAGCTGGAAGAGGTGCGGGTCGTAGGACGATCCGGCGGCGCTCGCCATGCGGACCAGCGCCTCGGCGGGCGACATGAACGCGCCCTGCGGGCGCAGGCGCGTGTAGTTGTCGAAATCGTCGGCAATGTGGATGATCCGCGCGTACAGCGAGGGCCGGGCGTGGTCGCCCGCGGTGTCGCGATGGTGCTCGAGCGCGGCGAGCAGGCGCTTGATCTTCGCCTGGTGAAAGCCCCGCTGCTTGAGCAAGGCGCGCACGCCGGCCTGCCCATGGTGGGCAAAAGTTACGGCGAAGCCATCTTCCTTGGAGGCGTAGCCGCAGTCGTGGTACATCGCCGCCACGCCGAGATCGGCAAGCTGCGCGGCGGAGAGCCCCAGCTCGCGGCCGATCATCACCGTGAACGTCGTGGTGCGGAGGGAGTGCCGGGCGAAGGCGCTTCCCCCCGCGCCGGTGGTGAAGCTCTCCTCGACCGCGAGGAGATCGTCCTCTCCCGAGGCGTCGATGAACTCGTTGACCAGCTTTCGCACCGGCAGCGGGTTGGGCACGCGCTCGTTGGCGAGGCCGTCCCAGGCGTCCGCGATCACGCCGCTGGCCCGTTGCAGTGTCCTCTGCAGCTCGACTTGCGATGCGGTCCGGTCGGCCTCGCCCGTCAGGCGCAGCCGGTACCGGCCGTTCGCCGTCACCTCGGGAAGGCCGCCCTGGCGCAGGGACTCGTTGAGCGCGTGGAGCGGTCGCTCCTCGGGGGCCTCGGCGGCGATGAGGCCGCTGAGCGTGCGGACCTGGCTGTCTTCCAGCGGCTTGGTGAAGCTGAGGCCCCCGCAGCCGTGGCGCCCCAGCTCGGTCTCGAGTTCCGCGGGCCCGGAGAGTCGCTCGTCCATGCGCACGCGGATGTCGTTGACGTACACCTGCCCTTCCACGCAGACGATCATCACCTGGCCGATGAGCCGGTCGAGGGTTCGCAGCGTGGTCACGAGCTGCGTCGTGGGCTCGTCGAAGGCGTGGTTGTCGGGCGCGTGGATGGCGCGCAGGCGCACCAGCCCGTTCATCAAGCGGACGAAGCTCTCGCCAAGCTCGCGCACCCGCTGCGCGAGTTGTTTGTCCTCGCCCGCTCGCGCCTGCTCGATGGCCTTGCCAAGGGCTTCCTGGCCCTGGGTGATCTCGTCGCTCATCGCGGACCTGCCGCGCGCATCGCCCGGCGGCGACGCACCATCGCCTGCGTGCAGTGGGCTTGCAGCTCGCTCCCGGCGCGCTCGTGCACGTGCTTCACCAGCGGCTCCACCTCGTCGCTCGGCAGCAGCACCAGCCCGGCCACCGCCGCCCACTGCAGCGTGGTTTGCCCCGGCAACACCGCGCTCAAGAGGCCCCGCGGCTTGCAGAAGTCGCGGAAGAGGCCCAGCGCGGCGTTGCCGTCGCAGTGGGCCAGGGCCTCGCCGATCGCGGCGGCCTCGGCGTGGCTCATGCGCAGGGCTGCGTCACGACGCAGGCGCGCGGCGAGCGGCTGGAATGCCGGCGCGGCGTTGCGCTCGCCGATCTGGGCGATGGCTCGGAGGCGCACCTCCTCGTTCTCGGCGCCGGCCAGGCGCAACAGGACCCGCAGCACCTCGGGACCGGTGGGCACCGCTTGGAGCGTGTGGAGGATCTCGAGCTGCAGTTCGAGCTCATTCCGATCCAGGAGTCGTGGGACGAGCGTGGCCGCGCGGGCGAGGTCGGCGTAGCGAAGCACCCGCAACAACTCGCAGCAGAGCGCCGCGGGCGCGGTGGCGGCGAGAGCGACGATCTCGTCGCCCCGCGTGGCCACGTAGCCCTCGATGAGGCGCCGGGTGACGCGCCGCGAGGCCTCGCCGTGCTCGTCGTCGAGCACGTGTACCAGGGTGCGCAGGTGGTCGCCGGGCATCGACTCCAGCAGGGCCTGCAGCTCCGGCGGCGCCTCCTGGGCGTCTCGGCTGACGGAGTGCAAGAAGCGCGCGAGGGCGGTGGGTGACACGAAGCTCTGGAGGAACTCGGCGCAGGCACGGTCGCTGTCGGCGTCGCTCACGTTCGCGGATGCCGTCGCGTAGGCAAGGCGAACGCTATGGGCGAGCAGCCCCTCCGCGAAGAGGAAGTCTCGCGTCTCGTTGAGCTGGGCGACGATATCGAGGAACTTCAGTGGGCTGTTGGGGTCGGCCATCGCCGCCAGCAGCTCCTCGCACAGGCGGACGGCGAGCTCGGGCACGGCCTGGGTGGTGTCTTCCGCGAGCAACTCGTGGATCGCGGGTTGAGGCACCTCGCGCCATTGCACGCGCGTCATGTTGGGACGCGTGGGCATGGGGAGGTCGAAGTCGGGGGGCGCCTCGATGGCGATGGCCCGGCCCTCCACCGGTGCGGCGACGCCCTGGTCCTCGTCGTCCTCGCTGTCGGCGACGAAGCCCTCCACGGCGTCGAAGCTCAGGTTCTGGAAGCCCGCCTTCCAGAGCAGCACGACCATGTCGTCCTCGGTCTGCCGCACGCCCACGTAGCGGATCGACACCACCTCGAGCAGCTTCAGGAGCTCGTGCCAGGTGAGCCCGGGTCGCAGCACGAGGCGCCGCACGCCGTCGCGGTAGAGGCGGAAGGCGAGGCTCCTCTCGCGGTCGCGCTCGAGGTACACGACCTCGCCGGCGTGGAGCAGTTCGAAGGGACGCACCACGAGGTCGAGATCGCCGTACTCCCCGAGGAAACTATCGGTTGCTCGCCTCAAGTTCTCGAGGAAGACGCGGATGGCCTCGTTGGTGGGCTCGTAGAGCAAGAAGGAGCGCGCGGCGCGGGACAGGGCGAGGAGCACGCCGTTGGCGGCGGTGCCCCGGGGGGAGGCACCGAGCCGCACTTCCTCCTTGAGGATTTCCTCTTCTTCGGAGGCGCCCTCTTCCTGCGCGGGGGCATCGACGGGCTCGGGTTCGCTCGGCGTCACGGTGCTACATTAGCACGCGCGATGAACCTGCTTTGTGGCGATGTCGGAGGCACGAGCGCGCGCCTGGCGGCGTGGCGCGACTCGCCCGCCACCGGGGGCCTCGCGGACGAGCGCCACTACCCGAGCGCGGAGCATTCAAACCTCGCGACGATTCTCCACCGCTGGCTCTCGGACACCGGCGTGCGACCGTCCGCCGCGTGCCTCGCTGTCGCGGGTCCGGTCACCGACAATTGCTGTGTCGCGACAAACCTGCCCTGGGTGGTCGACGGCGAGTCGCTGGCGCGGGAGCTCGGTTTCCCCGTTCGCATCGTGAACGACTTCTACGCGGCGGCGCGGGGCATAGCCCTGCTCGGCGCGGGAGACCTCGTGAAAGTCGGGGGCGGCGAGCCGGTCCCCGGCGCGCCCGTTGCCGTCCTCGGCGCTGGCACCGGCCTCGGCGAGGCCTTCATCGTGGGGGGGAAAGTGGTGCCCGGAGAGGGTGGTCACTGCGAGCTCGGCGCCTCCAACGAGCGAGAGGCCAGGCTCGTCGCGTGGCTGGTGGCGACAGAGGGTCGAGCGAGCTGGGAGCACGTCTTGTCGGGCGCGGGGCTCGTAAGGCTCGCGCGTTTCCTCGCGCTGGAGGGGCCGGTGCCGGTGCCCACCTGGCTCGACGAGGCGGGCGCGCCCGCGCGGGTGGCCGCGACCGACCCGGAGGCGGTGCGCTGGTTCTGCGAGCTGTACGGCGCGGAAGCGGGGAACATGGCCCTGCGCGTGCTTGCCCGGGGCGGCGTGTACGTGGCGGGTGGCATCGCCCCGCGCATGCTGCCCGCGCTCCAGGCGGGCGGCTTCCGACGGCGCTTCGAGGCCAAGGGCAAGCTCGGCGCGGCCATCGCCGACGTCCCCGCCTACGTCGTCACCCATCCCGGCCTCGGCCTGCTCGGCGCGGCGGCGGAGCTGGGCGCGGCGCAATGACGACGATCGCCGTCGTCGGCGCCGGCATCAACGGCCTGTGCACGGCATTCCATCTCTCGCGGCGGGGTGCCCGCGTGGTCCTGGTCGACCAGTTCGAGGCGGGGCACGCGCGCGGCTCCTCCCACGGCGAGGAACGCATCACGCGCAGCTCATACGAGGATCCGGGCTGGGTGGCCGACATGCAGCGTTGCCACGCCGTGGAGTGGCCTCTGCTCGAGGCTGCGCTCGGCGAGGTGCTGGTGTACCGGGGCGGCGACGCGGTGTTCTTCGGTCCGGAGTCCGGGCCGATCGCGGCATACGCGCGAGCCGTGGCGGCGGTCGGGGCGCCCGTCGAGCAACTCGACCCCGCCGAGGCGCGCAGGCGCTTCCCCGGGTTTACTTTCGCCGGGAGCGAGCGGGTTCTCCAGGACCGGAGCGCCGGGGTGCTCGCCGCCGGCGCCACGGTGCGCGGGCTCTCGCGCTGGCTGGAACGAGCTGGCGTGGAGCTGCGTCGGCCCTTTGCCGTGGAGCAGATCGAGTCGCGAGACGACGGTGTGTACGTCGCTGGTCCCGAGCGGCTTCGCGCCGATTTCGCCGTGGTGGCGGCCGGTCCCTGGGCGCGGCGCCTCGCCCCTGGGCTGGCGGTGCGGCCGGCTCGACAACACGTGGGCTACTGGCAACTGCCCGCGGCAAAGGCAGGTCGATTCCCGGCGTGGGTTCACCTCGGCCCCGGCGAGCTTCACTACGGCCTGCCCACGATCGAGGGCGGCGCGATGAAGGCCGCCTTCCACGACCACGGGGCCGGGCCGGGCGACGACCCGGGTGACGACGCGTCGCCGAGCGCGGGCGCCGTCGAGGCCGTGGAGTCGCGACTACGCGAGTGGCTGACCGGTGGGCCCGGCCCGGTGCTCCGTCGCGAGACATGCTTCTACACCAATGCCGAGGGCGACCAGTTCCTCGCAGGCTGGACGAGCGACCGCGTGTACACCGTCAGCGCCTGCTCGGGGCACGCGTTCAAGCTGGCGCCGCTCACCGGGCGGCGCGCCGCCGAGGCCGTGTGGCTCAGGGCTCGATGACGCCCGCGTCGGAGGACTCGAGCAGGTTCTGCCGCTGCACCAGCGCCGACAGGGCGTCGGCGGGAACCGGCTTGCTGTAGAGGTAGCCCTGCGCGAGGCCGAAGCCGAGGTGCCGCAGGGTGCGCTCCTGGGCTGGCGTTTCCACGCCCTCGGCCACCACCAGGAGGCCCAGGGCCGACGCCATCTGCAGTAGCCCCGACACGATCTGGGCGGTGACGGCGTCGTCAGGCACTTTCTCCACGAATGACCGGTCGATCTTGATGGCCTGCACTGGGAAGCCCCGCATGTGCGAGAGGGAGGAGAAGCCCGTGCCGAAGTCGTCGAGCGAGAAGTGGATGCCCACGTGGCGCAGGGTGGCCATCGTCCGGGCCACCTCCTCGGGGCGCTCGATCAGCACCGTCTCGGTGATCTCGATGCCCAGGCGACCGCGGCGCACCGCACTGGTCTCGTGGAGCGCGAGCACGTGGT
>VGRQ01000313.1 GCA_016875315.1 Deltaproteobacteria bacterium
GGCGGACTCGTCGTCGTCGAGCGGGACGGCGTCGGGATCGAGCCCGCGTGCCCGCAACTCTCGCCGCCGGTGGGCGGTCTTGATCGCCTTGGCAGCGGCCTCGGCGAGGAACACGAGGAGCTGGATGAGGATGTCCACCGGCGTTCCTCAGCCGGCCTTCGGCGCCGGGGCATCGTCGGGCGCCGACGTCACCGGCGCGGGCGGACGGCGCACCTGCTGGCGCGAGCGGGGCGGGCCGAGCAGCTCCGCGAGCAGGACGCGCCGGAGAAGCTGCGGGCCGCGCGGGAGGAAGGGGAAGGGATCGCGGGACGCGGCCACTATTCCTTCGGCTCGTTGTCGGTGACCTTGGAGATCCCGTGGCGCATCTCCGTGTCGGCCACCACGTTCTTGAGGTTGTAGTAGTCCATGACGCCCATCCGGCCGGTTCGAAGGGCCTCGGCCATGGCCAGGGGCACCTGGGCCTCGGCATCCTGCACCTTGGCGTAGGCCTCCTGCAGCTTCGCGCGGTTCTCCTGCTCGAGCGCCACGGCCATCGCGCGGCGGCTCTCCGCCTGGGCCTGGGCGATCGACTTGTCGGCCTCGGCCTGGTCGATCTGCAGCTTGGCGCCGATGTTGGCGCCGACGTCGACATCGGCGATGTCGATGGAGAGGATCTCGAAGGCGGTGCCCGAGTCGAGGCCCTTGCTCATCACCATCTTGGAGATCTTGTCCGGGTTTTCGAGCACTTCCTTGTGGCTGCGGGCCGAGCCGATCGTGGTGACGATGCCCTCGCCCACGCGCGCGAGGATGGTTTCCTCGCCGGCGCCGCCCACCAGGCGCTCGATGTTGGCGCGCAGGGTGATGCGGGCCAGGGCCACCAGCTGGATCCCGTCCGCGGCCATGGCGGCGACCTTCGGCGTCTGGATGACCTTCGGGTTGACGCTCATCTTCACCGCCTCGAGGACATCGCGGCCGGCGAGGTCGATGGCAGCGGCGCGCGCGAAGTTGAGCTTGATCCCTGCCTTGTCGGCGGAGATCAGCGCGTGTACCACCCGGAGCACGTTGCCGCCGGCGAGGTAGTGCGCCTCGAGCTCGTTGGTGGACACGTCGAGCCCCGCCTTGACCGCGCTGATGCGCGGGTTGACGATCTGCGAGGGCGGAACCCGCCGGAGGCGCATCGCGACGAGCTGGACGATGCCCACGTTGGCGCCCGAGGCAACCGCGGCGATCCACAACCCAACCGGCACGAAGTAGAGGAAGGTGAAGAACGCGCCGATGACGACGACGGCGGGAAAGGCCAACTCCATGAACACTCCGGGGATCGAGGCCGCGACCTATCTAGCTCAGGCCGGAAGCGCCACCACGACCACCCGGACCCCCTCGACCTCCACGACCACCACCGGGGTGCCCGCGTCGATGTAGGCGAGCTGGCTCACCACGTCGACCACCGCGGTCCCGATGCGCGCCTTGCCGGAGGGGCGGAGGTCGGTCATCGCGGTGCCCTCCTGCCCGACCAGGCCGGACTGGTCGGGGTTGGCGCGGGCGGTCGAGTCCGCGTCTTGCTTCACCCCGCTGCCGAGGCGCGTGCTCAACACCAGCCAGCGGGGCATCGCGCGCGCGGGCAGGAGCGTCGCGAGGGCCACCACGCCCACGGCGGTGGCGGCCAGCGATACCAGCACGCGCTGCACGGCGTCGCCGAGCAGGCCAGCCTCCCACGACTCGCCCAGTGGGATGCCCACCAGCGACATCGCCAGCGCCACCCCCACCAGCAGGATGCCCGCGATGCCGACCACGCCGAAGCCCGGGAGGGCGAAGATCTCGACGCCCACGAGCGCGAGGCCGCCGACCAGCACCAGCACCTCCTCCCAGCCCGCGAGGCCCGCGAGCAAGTGCCCGCCGAAGAACAGCGCGAGGAAGGTGACGCCCAGCGCCCCGGCCAGGCTCAGGCCGGGCGTGTACAGCTCGATGAGCAGTCCCAGCGTGCCGAGGCTCATCAGTAGCCCCGAGACGGTGGGATCGGTGAGCATCCGGGCGAGGTCCTCGGACCAGCTCGACGCGCTGTCCAGCCGCTCGGCGCGCTCCAGCCCCAGGCTCGCCAGGAGCTCCCCCACCGACGCGCTCGTTCCCGCGGCGATGCCCAGCCGAATGGCCTCGTCGGTGGTCACCGTGAGCAGCTTGTCCGCGTCGCTGATGCCCTCCACCACCAGCGACTTGTCCACCATTGCCTCGGCGATGTCGCCTCGGCGTCCGCGCGCCTCCGCCGTGGCCCGCATCTCGGCGCGCATGTAGCTCACCATCTTCTCGTCGACGGCCTCGTCCTCGCCGCCACCGGCCGTCACCGGGGTGGCCGCCCCCATGCTCGCGCCGGGCGCGAAGACAATCGTGTCGGCCGCGTAGGTGATGAGCGCGCCCGCGCTGATGGCGCGGTGATGCACGAATGCCACCACCGGCATCGGCGCCTCGAGGAGCGCGTCGCGGATCTGGACGGCCCCGTCGACGCGCCCGCCGAAGGTGTCGACCTCGAGCACCAGCGCCAGCGCGCCGGGGTTCTCCTCGAGCACGCGCTTGACGAAGGGCGCGAGGCCGAGATCGATGGTCCCCTTGATGGGCACCACCACCACCGTCCCGCCTGCCCCACCCGCCTGCCCGATCACCGGGATCGCGGGCGCCGCTAGCGTTGCGGCCGGCGCGTTGGCGGCGGGGGGCTCCTCGGCGGCGGCGACCCGCAGGCCGTGCAGGAACAGGCCTACGAGCAGGGCCAGGGCCGAGAGGAACGCCCGATGTCGGGACTTGCCCGGAGGTAGCTCGATGAAACGCACGCCTAGTGGCCTCTCCACGGGACAATAGCGCAGTTCCCGCTCGCCGGGGAGGAACGCGATCGGCGACGCGCGCCAGCCGTTAGGCGCCCCCTGTGCCCGAGCGGCCCGCGCCGCGCCCGTACCGCACCCTGGTCGCGATCGACGCCCTGTGGAGCGCCCTCCCCATGCCCGTGCGCACCCACGCCGTGCCGGTGCAGGTGGGCCCCGTGGCGGCGCTGGAGATGTACCGGAGCGTGCTCGGCCGGCCGCTGATGAAGGTGTTTGCCTTCCGGGTGGGGCGCACGCTGGTGGATACCGGCCTCACCGGCGCGTCCCGCGCCGTCGTGGACTGGGCTCGCGCCGGGGGCGCCGCCCACGCGATCCTCACCCATCACCACGAGGACCACGCGGGCAACGCCCACGCGCTCGCCGAGGCGGGCGTCAGCGTGCGCGCGACCAGCGCCACCCGCCGCCTGCTCCAGCGTCCGCTGCCCCTGCCGTTCTACGAGCACCTCGCCTGGGGCAAGCCGCCGGCGGCGAGCCCCGACCTGTTGCCCACCCGGGTGGAGATCGACGGAGAGTGGGCCGAGGTGATCCCGGCGCCCGGCCACTGCGTGGACCAGGTGTGCCTGTGGATGCCCTCCCGGGGCTGGTGTTTCTCGGGCGACGTCTTCCTGAGCGAGCGAGTGCGGCTGTTCCGGCGCGACGAGGACTTCGCCGCCACCGTGTCCAGCCTCCGGCAGCTGGCGTCGCTGCCCATCGAGTCGCTGTTCTGCGCCCATCGGCCCCGCGTGGCCGGGGGGCAGGCGGCGCTCCGGGCCAAGCTCGACCACCTGCTGGAACTCGAGGCCCAGGTGCGCCACTTCCACGCCCTCGGCCACCCGCCGGCGGTGATCGTGCGCGACCTCCGGCTCCCGCGGGGGAGCACCTTCGAGCGCCTCTCCCTCGGCGACGCGAGCGCGGAGAACCTCGTCCGGAGCGTGCTGTTCGGGCCGCGAGTGCGGGCCGAGGTGCAGGCGGCGCTGTCCGCGGGCGGGTAGCGCTGGCGCCGAGACGGTGCCCCGCCCGGGTGCGTCAATCCACCTTCGCCCCACCGGTGGCGGCGCGCAGCGGATCGGCGTCCCAGCCGTCGTCGACGAGGTGGGCCTGTCGCTCGCGATCGGCGCGCAGGGCCTCCTCCAGCGCCCCGGTCCGGCTCCGCGCGGTGCTCACCAGGCGTTCCTGGTCGTGGCGGAGCGAGGCCATCTCTCGCATCGAGTCCTCGTCCATTCGCCGGAAGAGCTGGGCCGCGCGGTGGGCACGGTGGGCAGACTGCCCCAAGAGCCGCAGCGCGTCCTGGCCAACCCGCAACGAGCTGTCGAAGGTCTCGCGGTAGACCCCCTCCACGCCCTCGTCGATGAGCGCGTAGGCCTCGGTGCGTCCCCGCGCCCGCGCGAGGATGGCGAGGCCCGGGAAGTGACGGCGCGCCGTCTCGACGATCTCCAGCACCTTCTCGTGATCGTCCACCGCGACGACGAGGATCTTCGCGCGCTCGGCCCCGGCGGCCGTCAAGAGGTCCAGTCGCGAGGCGTCGCCGTAGTACACGCGCTGGCCGAAGCGGCGCAGCACCTCGATCTGGTCGCCGTCCACGTCCACCGTCGTCACGCCTATTCCGTTTGAGCGCAGGAACCGACCGGCGATCTGGCCGAAACGACCGAAGCCCGCGATGATGACTGGGTTGCCGTCGTCCTCGACGTCCGGCTCGCGGCCGGGCGCCGCTCCCGGGACCAGCCGGGGCAGCACCAGCCGCTCCACCGCCACCAGCAAGAGCGGCGTGGCGGCCATCGAGAGCGCGGTCACCGCCACCAGCGGCGCGGCCAGGGTGGTGGAGAGCACGCCCTCGCGGGTGGCGAAGCCAAAGAGCACGAAGGCGAACTCGCCGACCCCGGCGAGCGAGGCGGTGAACAGCACCACCTGGTCGGCACGGCTCCGGAAGGCACGCGCGAGCCCGGCGAGCAGGGCGCCCTTGGCCACGAGCACCAGGCCGAGCAGCCCCGCGATGGTGCCCGGCGCGTCGCGCACCACGCCGAGGTCGATGCTGGCGCCCACGGCGATGAAGAAGACGCCGAGCAGCAGCCCCTTGAAGGGCTCGATGTCGCTCTCCAGCTCGTGGCGGTACTCGCTCTCGGCGAGCACCACGCCGGCGAGGAAGGTGCCGAGCGCCGCCGAGAGGCCCACCAGGGTCATGAGCTGGGCAACCCCCACCACCAGCAGCAGCGAGGCCGCCGTGAACATCTCGCGCATGCCGGTGCGCGCCACCAGCCGGAAGAACGGCCGGCCGAGCAGGTGCCCGCCGACGACGACGGTCGCGACGGCGGCGAGCACGACGCCGGCGTAGGCCCACGGGGGTAGCCCGTCGATCCAGCCGCCGCCGTGGTCGAGCCCGCCCGCCGGGGCGTGGGTGGCGAGCGCGGGCAGCACCGCGAGGATCGGGATCACGGCGAGGTCCTGGAACAGGAGCACGGCGAAGGCCTTCTGCCCGGCGTCGGTGGGCAAGAGCCCCTTCTCGGCGAGTGACTGCAGCGCGATCGCGGTGGAGGACATGGCGAGGATGAGGCCCAGTGCCAGCCCCTCCTGCCAGGGCAGGCCGAAGAGCAGCCCGGCGAGGGTGCCGAGCGCCGCGCTGCCCACCACCTGCAGCCCGCCGAGCCCGAAGATGGGCCCTCGCAGCCGCCACAGCCGCGCGGGCTCCAGCTCCAGCCCCACGAGGAAGAGCATCATCACCACGCCGAACTCGGCGAAGTGGAGCACGTCGGCGCCCTCCTCCCCGACGAGCCCGAGGCCCCAGGGGCCGATGGCAAGCCCGGCGGCGAGGTAGCCGAGCACCGAGCCGAGCCCGAGGCGCTTGGCGACGGGCACGGTGACGAGGGCGGCGCCGAGGTACACCACGGCCTGGCCGAGGAACGAGGCGCCGGCGCTCACGCGGCCTCCGGGGCCACCTCGGCCACGAGCGCGACGAGCGCGGCGCGGTAACGGGCGGCGGCGTCGCCGAGCTCGGCGTCGTCGAGGCGGTGCGCGCCGTGCAGCACCCAGGGGGGCCGCCAGCGCATCCGGCACAGGGTGGCGGTGCGTTCGAGCGGCACGAGCAGTTCACCCACGGTGACGCGGTTGAAGCCGTGGTGCTGGTAGGCGTGCTCCGGTCCGCCGGTGGTCACCGCGCAGCCGAAGGAGCGCCCCTCGAGCGCGGTCCCGCTGGGACCGTAGGCCCAGCCGAACTCCAGCACGAGGTCTTGCCACTGCTTGAGCAGGGCGGGCGTGCTGTACCAGTACATCGGGAACTGGGCGACGACGGCGCGGTGGGCGGCCAGCAGCGCCTGCTCCCTCGCCACGTCGACGTCGAAGTCCGGGTAGGCGTCGTAGAGGTCGTGCACGGTGACCCCGTCGATGCCGCGGGCGGCCTCGGCGAGGCGCCGGTTCGCGCGCGACCGGTGAAGCGCCGGGTGGG
>VGRQ01000314.1 GCA_016875315.1 Deltaproteobacteria bacterium
TAGGCCGAGGCTAGGCGCGCCGTCGAGCGCCGCCGCCGGGGCCAGCGTCGTGGGGATCGCCCGGGGGTCGGCCACCTCGACCGCGACCATCAGCGGCACCTTGCCGATGATGTCCTCGCCCTCGGTGGGCTCGGCCACCTCGTCGCCGGTCTGGTCGAGTTTGGTTTCCGCCCAGCTCGCGTCGGTGCTCCGCGCCAGCTCCTGCACCTTGAGCCCGGCCACCTCGGGCCCCTTGCCCACCGAGCGCGCCAGCGGCAGCACCACCTGCCCGCGCAGGTCGTCGGTGATGGGGTGAGGGTCGAAGCTGTCCTCGGAGAGCACCACCCAGGTGGGCCCGCCTCCCGCGATCTGGCGGTAGGGGTCGCCCTCCACCACCACGTCGTTGCCGAGCTTCACGCCATAGCGGCTCATGTCGGCCGCGGTGAGCGGGGCGTCGATCGGGTTGAGCAGCGCCACGAAGTTGCCGCCGGCGGCCACGTAGGCGGCGATGCGGTCGAGCTCGGCGGGGAGCAGGTCGGTCTGCGGGCCGGGGAGCACCAGCACCTCGCAGCTGTCGGGCGTTGGTGCCTGGTCGAGCAAGGCCAGCGACTGCACCGTGTAGTTCTGCTTCTGCATGCGACCGAAGAGCGCCCCGAGGCCGCTCGGCGAGTAGCTGTCGTCGGCCTTGCCCTCGCCGTGCCCGGTGATGCTGCACACCGAGTGCGTCTTGCTGCTGGTGAGCTTGATCAGCGCGTTGGTGACGGCCTCCTCGTCGAAGTCGTACTCCACGCGCTGCTCGGCCTCGCCGAGCTTGAAGATGGCGGTGCCCGAGGGGCTGGTGATGCCCTCCTGCTCCACCGCCCACGCATCCACGTAGGGGTCGTGCATCTCCAGCTTCAGCAGCGTGCTCTGCTCGGTGTAGCCCTTCATCAGCTCGAGGAAGTTCCCCTCCTCGGGGCTCCCCTTCACGAAGAAGCCGAGCACCGCAACTTCACGATCGAGGGCCTTGGTCACGTCGATCGACTGCGGCGACAGCGAGTAGCGCTTGGTCTGGGTCAGGTCCCAGCGCTTGTCGAAACGCACGCCCACCCAGTTGGCGGCGACGAGGATCGCCAGCCCGACCAGGAGCGTGATCCCGGCGGTGAAGCTCTGGCCCACCGTCTGGTCCTTGCCGAGGTCGGAGAGCGAGCCCCAGTCGAGGAACAACCACAGGCCGATGCACGCGGCCCCGGCCCCGCCGGTGGCATGCACCCAAACGGGCAGTTCCTCGAGGGCGTGGGTCCAAACCAGCGACATGCCGGCGAGGTACCCGAGCAGGATCACCGCGCCGACAACCGCGAACAACCAGCCGATTGCGCGCATCCGGGCCCCCTACCGCCACCGCAGCGCTTCGATGCGCTGGGTGGTGGCAAACACGAAGAAGACGATGATGGAAACGAAGTAGACGGCGTCCGTCACGTGCAGAACGCCCTTGGAGATGTTCTCGAAGTGCTCGAGCATCGACACCTGCTCGACCACCGCCTTGGCCTTGCCCTCGCCGAGCAGGCTGCCGAGCCAGCCGAGGATCCACAACCCGAGGTTGATGGCAACCCCGGCCACCAGCGCGATCACCGGCTGGTCGGTGAGCGAGGAGGTGAAGAGTCCCACCGCCACGAAGGTGGCGAGCAGCGCGACGAAGCCCACGTAGTTGCACAGCATCACGCCGTGGTCGGGCTCGCCGAGCCAGTAGAGAGACGCGGGCACATAGGCAGTGGTCGCCACCATCAGCGAGGCGAAGGCGAGGCCACCGAGGAACTTGCCCACGGCGATGGCGGTGGAGCTGATCGGCGAGGTGAGCAACAGCTCCAGCGACTTCTCGCGACGGTCGGCCGCCACCAGGCCCATCGTGAGCGCGGGCATGATGAACACCACGATCACGCTCAGGTTGCCGAAGATGCCCTGGAGGAGCATCTCGGTGACGTTCTCCTCGCCGCCCATCATCCCCATCGAGGCCGACTGGATGGTGTACCCCACCACCATCAGCGTGAAGAAGAGGCCGCTGAGCAGCGAGAAGAGCACGAGACACACCCAGCCCATCGGGCTGGAGAAGTAGGCGGCCGTTTCCCGGCGCGCGATGGCGAGGATGGCGCTCATGCGTTGGCTCCAGTGGCGGTGAGCCGAAGGTAGATGTCTTCGAGGCGTTCACGGCCGATCATGTCGTGGAGACCGAAGGGGACCGAGGCCGCGGCAACCGCCTCGCGCAGGTCGCCCTCGCCGCGCACCGTCAGCCGCCCACCTTCGACCTCCACCTCCGTCACCCCGGGGACGGCCCTGAGCGCCGCGACGGCGGCCTCGCCCGGTCGAGCCAGTTCCAGCCGGATCACGCCCACGGCGCCGGCGAGCTTGCCGATCTCGTCCTGGGCCACGATCTGCCCCTGGTTGATGATCACCACCCGCGTGCAGATCGCCTCGATCTCCGCGAGCACGTGCGTGGAGAGCACCACGGTGCGGTCGCCCGCCGCGAGCTCCGCGATGAGGTCGCGGATCTCCACGCGTTGAGCCGGGTCGAGACCCGAGGTGGGCTCGTCGAGCACCAGCACCGCGGGCTCGTGAACCAGCGCCTGCGCCAGCCCCACGCGTTGCCGGTAGCCCTTGGAGAGGTTCTCCACGATGCGACCAGCCACCTGGCGAAGCCCGACGCGATCCAGCGCCTTGTCGGCGGCGGCGCTCACGTCGGCCACGCCCTTGATCCGCGCCGCGAACTCCACGTAGTCGCGCACCGTCATGTTGCCGTAGACCGGCGGCACCTCGGGCGAGTAGCCGAGCATGGCCTGCACCGCGCGCGGGTTCTCCGACACGTCGTGGCCACCCACGCGGGCCTTGCCCGAGGAAGCCCCCAGCGAACCGGCGATGATCCGCATCGTGGTGCTCTTGCCGGCGCCGTTGGGGCCGAGGAAGCCGACCACCTCGCCCTTCTGCACCGAGAACGACACGTCCCGGATGGCGACCGTGCTGCCGTATCGTTTCGTTAGGCGTTCAACCTCAATCATTTGCGCGACTCTCCCGCCTGGGGGCCGCACGTCTAACGCGAGGCCCTGGGGGCGTCCCAGGTGGCTCTCGCCCCCCTGGGTGATCTCACATTTCGTGACCGGGCCTGCCGGGGTTATTCTGCCGGCCGACTCTGAGGACTGCATGCGGATCGCCGTCGCCTTGTTCGCCGCGCTCGCCCTGTCCGGCTGCGGCTCCACGTGGACGGTGGAAGACGGCGACGGCGACGGCTTCAGCATCGTCGATGGTGACTGCGACGACGGCCCGGGCGGCTCGGGCGTGGGCCCCGGTGCGGAGGAGATCTGGTACAACGGCGTCGACGAGAACTGCGACGGCAACGACGCCGACCAGGACGGCGATGGCTACCTCGCGGTGCATGCGGGGGGCGACGACTGCTTCGACGACCCCGCCGGTCCCTCCGAGGCATTCACCGCGCTCAACGGCTTCGCCCAGCCGACGGCGGCCGAGGTGTACCCCGGCGCCGCCGACACCTGGTACGACGGCGTCGACCAGGACTGCGCCGGCGACGACGACTTCGATCAAGACCTCGACGGTTTCGCCACCACCGCGTGGACCGAGGTGCGCTCGTCCCTGCCCGCGAGCGACTGTTACGACGCCACCAGCGACGTCTACCCCGAGCTCTGGCCCGACTGCGTGGCCGTGGGCGAGCAGGTGATCGACGCGCCGCTCTCGCCGCCGCAGGTCAACCCCGCCGCCACCGACGTGGTGTACGACGGCACCGACGCGAACTGCGACGGCCTCACCGACTTCGACAACGACGGCGACGGTTACGACGCCTGCGAGGAGTGCGACGACGACGACGCCAGCATCTTCCCGAACGACACCGAGGAGATCTGGTACAACGGCGTCGACGAGAACTGCGACGGCAACGACGCCGACCAGGACGGCGACAACTACCTCGTCGAGGGCTACGTCGAGCCGGCCGAACGGATCCACACTGGCAAGGGCGAGGGCGACTGCTGGGACGACCCGGGCAGCCGCCCCGACGAGATGGAGGCGATCAACGGCTTCGCCGACCCCGACGCCGACGAGGTGCATCCCGACCAGAGCGAGGTGTGGTACGACGGCGTCGACCAGGACTGCGCGGGCGACGACGACTTCGACCAGGACGCCGACGGCGACCCGACCGACGACTACTCGAGTCGCGACAGCACCCCTGCCGGGGCCGACTGCAACGACGAGGACGGCACCATCAGCAGCACCGCGGCCGACACCTGGTACGACGGCGTCGATAGCAACTGCGACGGGGAGAGCGACTACGACCAGGACGGCGACGGTCACGACGCCGAGGGCTACGGCGTGGCCGGGGCCGACGACTGCGACGACAGCAAGGCCACCGTCAACCCGGAGATGCAGGAAGACTGCTCTACCACCTACGACGATGACTGCGACAACGACGGCAACACCAACGACGACGATGCCATCGGCTGCGTCGAGTACTTCGACGATGCCGACGCCGACAGCTACGGCGACATCGACGACAGCCGCTGCCTCTGCACCGACGAGGGCACCTACACCGAGCTCGGAACCACCTCGGGCAGCGCCGACTGCGACGACACTCGCGCGCTGGTCAACCCCGGCATCAGCAACGAGGACTGCACCACCACCTACGACGACGACTGCGACGGCGTCACCAACACGCAGGACGGCGATAGCTGCACCACCTACTACCTCGACGCCGACAACGACGGCTACGGCAGCACCACCTCGCAGTGCTGGTGCAGCACCACCGGCAACTACGACGTCACCAACGACGACGACTGCGACGACAGCCGCTCCGCCGTGAACCCGGCGGTGAGCAACGAGTCCTGCTCCACCAGCTACGACGACGACTGCGACGGATCCACCAACGAGCGCAACGGCACCGGCTGCACCACCTACTACTACGACACCGACAGCGACGGCTACGGCACCACCTCGAGCCAGTGCTGGTGTTCCCCGGCGGGCGACTACACCTCGTCGTACAGCACCGATTGCGACGACAGCGACGACAATACCTTTCCTGGGGCCGCGAGCAACGACAGCAGCACCTCGTGCATGACCGACGCCGACGGCGACAACTACGGCGACAGCAGCGCCGCCAGCCCGGTCACCGCCGGCACCGACTGCGACGACAGCCGCAGCGGCGTCAAGCCCGGCGCCACCGAGACCTGCGGCACCAGCTACGACGACGATTGTGACGGTTCGTCCAACGATACCGGCGCCGTGGGCTGCACCACTTACTACTACGACGCCGACGGCGACACCTACGGCACCACCACCAGCCAGTGTACCTGCTCGGCCACCGGCGACTACGACGCCTCCAACGACGACGACTGCGACGACGCCTCCGCCGCCGACAACCCCGCCGCCACCGAGACCGTGGGCAACGGCGACGACGACGACTGCTCCGGCGGGGAAACCTGCTACGACGACGACGACAACGACGGTTACCTCGACTCGACCGGCGACACGCGCGCCTCGACCGACAACGACTGCGCGGATTCCTACGAGGGCACCAACACCGACCCGACGACGGACTGCGACGATGCCGACGCCGACACCTTCCCCGGCGCCGCCAGCAACGACAGCACCTCCTCGTGCATGAACGACGACGACGGCGACAACTACGGCGACGCCACCGTGTCGGGCTCCGTCGTGGCCGGCACCGA
Organism: Deltaproteobacteria bacterium; assembly: GCA_016875315.1. GTDB lineage: Bacteria > Myxococcota_A > UBA796 > UBA796 > SXON01 > SXON01. Next base: position 5,679 of record VGRQ01000314.1, read on the forward strand.
CTGCGACGACACCCGCTCCGCCGTCAAGCCCGGCGCCACCGAGACCTGCTCCACCAGCTACGACGACGACTGCGACAGCTCGAGCAACGACGTGGGCGCCACCGGCTGCACCACCTACTACTACGACGGCGACAACGACGGCTACGGCCTGTCCACGTCGTCACAGTGTACCTGCACGACCAGTGGCAGCTACGACGTCACGCTGTCGACCGACTGCGACGACAGCTCCTCGAGCGACTACCCGGGCGCCACCGAGACCGTCGGCAACGGCGACGACGAGGACTGCGACGGCGCCGAGATCTGCTACGACGACGACGACAACGACGGCTACCTCGACACCACGGGCGACACCCGGGCGTCGAGCGACACCGACTGCGGCGACGCCTACGAGGGTACCAACTCCGACCCCACCACCGACTGCGACGACAGCGACTCGGGCGACTACCCCGGGGCCACCGAGACCGTCGGCAACGGCGACGACGAGGACTGCGACGGCGCCGAGATCTGCTACGACGACGACGACAACGACGGTTTCCTCGACACCACGGGCGACACGCGCACCAGCACGAC
>VGRQ01000315.1 GCA_016875315.1 Deltaproteobacteria bacterium
CGACCTGACGCAGTCGATGATGGGCAACATGCTCGGCGGCGACGCCCTCAACGAGATGCTCTCGCCGTGGATGCGCGAGGTGCGGGTGGTGGTGTGGTGGGGTGAGGACCCGGGCGACCTCGAGAGCGAGGAGCTGTGTGACAACTGCGTGGAGCTGGTGACACACGTGTTCAATCCCTCGGGGACGGTGGTGGCGTCCGGCGGCGACGACACCGACACCCAGGACCCGAAATGAACCTCCGCCGCGGCTTCACCCTGGTGGAAGTGGTCGTGGGGATCGGCATCCTCGCGCTCATCGGCACGATCACCTTCTCCACCATTGCCAGCGCCGCGATCACCCGCGACGCGCTCGAGGAAGAAGACGCCGCCAACCAGTCGGCGCGGGTGGCGCTCGACCGCCTCGCCCGCGACCTGCGCCTGGCCTACCTCACCAAGAACGTCAGCGCGATCAACACCTACGCCACCCAGTTCGTGGGCCAGAATGGCGACCCCGACGCCCTGTTCTTCACCACGCTCTCCCACCGGCGCATGTATGTCGACAGTCGCGAGTGCGATCAAACCGAGGTGACCTACTGGACCGAGGCCGATCCCACCATGCCGGGCGCCTACGTCCTGCTCCGCCGCGAGGCCCCGCGCATCGACAACGAGCCCGAGAAGGACGGCCTGATCGCCCCGCTCGCCTACCACCTCAAGGAAGTGGAATTCCGCTACATCAACCCGGAGACCAACGAGTGGAAGGACGAGTGGGACACCAACGGCTCGGAAACCTCCGCCATGCTGCCGCGGGCGGTGCAGGTGTTGCTGGTGTTCCTCGTCCCCGATCCCGACGACGACACCCGGTTGGTGGAGCGTCCCTTCGCCACCACCGTCATCCTTCACTACGCCAACAAGCTCACCCAGAAGTCGAGTGACAGCGACAGTGAAGGCGACACCGGCGAGGAGAACAACTAATGCGCGGCGCGCGGGCTCGCAACCGTCGCAGCCGCGGGGGCATCGCCCTCATCGTGGTGACCGCCGCGCTGATGATCCTCACGACGCTGGTGGTCGACATCGACTTCGGCACCCGCGTCCGCTTCATCGCCGCCACGCATAGCCGCGACTCCACCCAGGCCTACTGGATTGCCAACTCTGGCATGAGCCTGATGCGGCTGGTGCTGATGGGCAACAAGCAGCTCAATGACTACGTCAAGTCCAACAGCACGCTCAAGACCTACTTCGCCGAGTCCGGTCTGCCTACCAACGATCTCTTGCTCACCTACCTCCCCTTCATCAACACCGGCCTGTTGCGGATGATGTTCGTGGGCGGTGGCGACCTCGATGAAGACGAGGTGACCGAGTACGCCCAGACCGGCGAGCTGAGCGAGGAGACGGTCCAGGAGTCGCGCCAGGGGGGCAGCTCCAAGTTCAAGAACCGCAACTTCCTCGACTTCGAGGGCGACTTCTCCGCCGAGGCCGACGGCGAGGACTGCAAGATCAACATCTCCGGCCTCGCCAACCACGAGGATCCCATCACCGAGGATCCCGTCTACGAGATGCTCGAGGCCCTGATGTCGGGCGAGGAGAACGAGATGTGGTTGCGCGAGCGCAACCTCCGTCCCGAGGAACTCGTGGGCAACCTCGCCGACTGGGTCGACAGCGACAGCACCGTGGCCAGCGGGGCGGGGAGCTACGAGGACAACTACTACAATCGCCTCGACAGCCCGTACATGGCGAAGAACGCCCCCTTCGACAGCATGGAGGAGATCCGCCTCGTCGAGGGCTGGCAAGACGCGGTTTTCGAGCGCTGGGGCGACAAGATCACGATCTACGGCAGCAAGAAGATCAACATCGCCTGCACCGACCAGGAGATCATCAAGATGATGCTCCGGGCCTGGGGTGGCATCTCCACCGACGCCGAGGCCGAGTACGTGCTCCAGGGGCTGGAGCAGTGGAAGGCCGACGGCAACGTGATCTCTACCTGCGACGACTTCAAGAACGCGGTGCAGGAGAAGGCCGGCATCACCATGGATGAGGACTTCAAGAGCTACTGCACCAACAAGAACACCGTCTACACCGTGAAGTCCACCGGCAGCGTGGGCGACGTGATGGTCACGATCACCGCCGTGATCGACCAGTCATCGTCCGACGCCGGCCGCGTGAAGTACTGGCGGGTGGAGTAAGGAGCCGAGATGGCGATCGTACAAGGCATCGACGTGGGCAGCTGGCGCGTGCGCGTGGCCACGATGGAGGGCAGCTTCCGTCGTTTCGTGCTGCGCGACGTGACCGAGATGGAGAGCAGCGTGGGCACGGCGCAGGCGCTCGAGGCCATCCGCGCGCAGGAGCCGGGCTGGGAGCAGGCCGACAAGGCCAGCGGTTTCCCCCTCGACCGGGGCGCGATGCGGCTGGTGACGCTCCCCTTCACCGACCGGGCCACGGTGGCCAAGGCGCTGCCCGCCGAGGTGGAGTCGAGCGTGCCCTACGACCTCGAGGACATGGTGCTCGCCACCCAGCTGGTCGACACCGACAAGGGCAAGTCGCGCACCCGAGCGGTGATCGCCCCCAAGGCGGCGCTGGAGGCCACGCTCGAGCTGCTCCGGGCCGCGGGCGCCGAGCCCAAGGCGCTGGTGCTCGACGCCGAGGCCCTCGCCAGCTTCGCCGACCGCGGGGTCCAGGCGGTGATCGACGTGGGCCACGGGCGCACCATCCTCGCGCTCGCGCAGGGCGGCCAGCTCGTGGCGGCGCGCCTGGTGCCCATCGGCGGCCACGCCATGACCCTCGCCATTGCCGAGGCGCTCCACCTGCCCGAGGCCGAGGCCGAGGGGCTCAAGCACGCGTCGACCATCCCCGCCGGCACGGCGAGCACCGACGGCTGGTCCGACGCGGAGCCCACCGACGCCGATCGCAAGGGCGTGGCCGGCCACGCTGCCGCCGAGGCGGCGCTGCTCGAGGTGGTCGACGAGCTGATCGTGGAGCTGCGGGCGCGGCTCATCGCCCTGGAAGACGAGCTGTCCCTCGGCATCGACGAGGTGCTCCTCGCCGGCGGCGGCAGCCTCCTGGGCGGCTTCCCGGCCCGCCTGTCGCTGGCCACGGGCGTCCCGGTCCGGTCCGTCCTGGTCCCCGGCGGGCACCCCGCCTCCTGCGCCCTCGCGGTGGCCTACGCCCGCGTGGCCGCCGACGATGTCAAGCCCCTCGACTTGCGCGTGGGCGAGTACGCCTACCGGGGCCACGCGGACGTGATGTGGACGGCGGCGAGCTGGGGTGCGCTCGCCACCGCCGCTGCCGTCCTCCTGTCGCTCGGCGTCAGCGCCTACCGCCTCAGCGGCACCTGGGCCGATGGCGCCGAGGTGGATGCCGAGCTGGTCGACACCGTCACGCGCAACTTCCCCGAGGTGGACGAGTCCCGCCTGGCCGACTCCTCGGTGGCGCTCAGCATCTTCACCGAGAAGGCGGCGGAGGCAGCGGCGCGCGTGGCTGCGCTCGGCCCCGCCGTGTCGGGCGAGCCGCCCACGCTCACCATGCTCAAGGCACTCTCGACGGCGCTCCCACCCAACCAGCAGGCGCGCATCGACGTGCGCGAGCTCAACATCTCGGCCGACGCGGTGAGCTTCAAGGCCGAGACCGACAGCTACGAGAGCGCCGCCAACATCGAGGAGCGGCTCAAGGGCACCGAGCGCTTCGCGCAGGCGCGCAAGTCGGAGGAGAAGAAGTCCTCGGGCGGCCTCACGTTCAACATGAGCATCCCGCTCGGCGCCGTGGAGGGCGAGGGCGAGGGCGAGGGGGCACCAGAGGGCGCCCCGGTGCCGGAGCCGGGCAGCGCCCCGGAAGGGAAGGAGGGCTAGATGGCAGTCAACGTTCTCGGGCCGGTGAAGACACGTTTTGGTGCGCTGGTGGCCGACATGAGCCCCCGCGACCGCCGGCTCTTCCTCGGTCTCATCGTGGCGGCCTACGTGGGCGCCCTCGGATTCAGCCTGTGGCTCGGCGGGTCGCTGGTGGCCGACGCGCGCTCGCGCGTGGAGGTGCGCGAGACGGCGCTCGGTCGACTCCGCTTGCTCGAGGCCCAGTACGTCACCGACGCCGCCAAGGTCGAGGAGATCGAGGAGATCCTGCGGCAGAACGCCAACCAGGACTTCCAGGCCTACGTGGAGAAGGCCGCGCAGAAGACCGGGGTCACCCAGAACCTCCGCGCGGTGCGCGAGAAGGGCATGACGCAGGAGGGCACCTTGCAGGTCAAGACCTACGCGGTCGACGTCGACAAGGTGAGCCTGCAGCAACTCACCGATTTCCTGTACGAGGTCGAGGCCGGGGGCTACCCGCTGCGCATCGACCAGAGCCGCATCAAGACCAGCGGCTCGGCCGGCACGCGCCTGATGAACGCCTCGCTGGAGGTGAGCGCCTATCGACTCGAGGAAGGGGCCCCGCCGGCCCCGCAGGGAGGTGAGTGATGTTGCGTTGGCTCGCGCTCGGCGCTGGCTGCGTCGTCACCGGCGGCATCGGCACCGCCGCCGGGCTCTACCTCGCCTTCCCCTCCGACAAGGCCGCCGACTATGCCGAGTGGCGCGTTCACAGCGCCAACGACGACTACGCCCTCGAGGTGGGCGGCGTGTACCCGTGGTGGTTGCCCGGCGTCGCGGCCGACGATGTCACCTTCTACACGGTGAAGAAGGCGCGTCGCAAGAAGGACGAGGAGGGCCCCAGGCTCGAGCGGGTGCAGGTCCTAAAGCTCGACAGCCTCGCGGTGCGCGCCCAGCTATTGCCCTTTCTCCTTGGCAAGACTGCGGTGAGCTACCAGGCCGAGCTGCTGGGAGGCAGCGTCGACGGTGCCTTCGCGCGCTCCGACACGGCGATGGAACTCGAATTCGAGATCGACGAGCTCGACCTCGGCGCCGCGCCCATCGAGAAGGACGACCTCTCGGTGAGCCTGCTCGGCACCCTCTCCGGCAAGGCCGACCTGGTGCTCGATACCGAGGACGTGAAGGCCTCCACCGGCGGCCTCGAGCTGAGCTTCGACGGGCTCAAGCTCGGCGAGGGGAGCAAGGTGATGGGCATCGAGTTGCCGGTCGTCAGCTTCAGCACCGCGGGCGTGAAGCTCGAGGTGAAGGAGGGCAAGCTCGAGGTGATCGAGGGCAAGTTCGATGGCGACCTCATCGACATGGAGCTCTCCGGCGACATCTCGCTCAACAAGAAGCTCGAGCGCAGCCGCAACCGGCTGGAGCTGGTGGTCACCCTGCCGGAAGACCTCGACAAGCTCGCCTCCATCGCGCCGCCGCTCAAGCGCTCGCGCGACGAGGAGGGCGGCTTCCACTTCAGCATCGGTGGCACCGTGCTGTCTCCCACCTTCCGGCCGGGGCGAGGCACTGGCAAGTCCTCGCGGAGCGACCGCGACGGCGACGAGTCGCCGTCGAAGCCGCGGCTATTGTCGGGCGAGGAGGGTGGCCTCAGCGAGGACGATCCCGAGGCGGCGCGCGAGGAGCGTCGCAAGCGCCGCGAGGAGCGCATCAAGGAGCGGCGCGAGCGCCTCAAGAAACGCCGCGAGGAAGCCGCCCAGACGCGGGGTGACGGGACGGCCGTGGGCGATGGTGACATCATGGGCGGCCCGATGGACGACCTCGGCGACATGGACCGCGGCGGCGGCCGCGGCCCCCTCGATGACGACGGCGGCGACTACGGTGACGACATGGGACCGCCCGACGACTTCGAGTACCCCGAGAACGACATGGGACCAGGCCAGCCCATGGAAGGCATGCCGGACAATGGTCCCCCGGGCAACGAGATGCCGCCGGGCTTCGAGGAGTAGCGGCGGTGGCGGTCCCGGTCGTCAACGAGCTCCTCTACGACTGGCCGGATCGCGACGGCGGCCACGAGTTCGTGGAGATCTGCGTCCCCGCCGACGATCCCGAGAGCGTCACGGTGGATCTCGACGGCTGGAACCTCGAGTATTTCGGTCACGACTGGCGCCAGCTCGGCACGCTCGACGGCATGAGCGTGGCGCCGGGCGAGCACCTCCTGGTCACCGTGTTCACCGATGGCATGTGGAACGGCGACGAGGGCACCGCCGGGCTGCGGCTGGTTGACTCAGGCGGCCACGTGGTCGACACCGTGCTCTACGGCGCGCCCAACCGCGGCGACGTGGTCGACGACCGCGGGGAGTATGCCGAGGGTCCCGACACGCCGGCCGACAGCGGCGCTTCCCTGGGGCGATACCCCGACTGTCTCGACAGCAACGTGTCGAACGACGACTTCGTGGTGTATGC
>VGRQ01000316.1 GCA_016875315.1 Deltaproteobacteria bacterium
TCTCGGCCGGGAGGCTCGCCGGCAATTCCACGTGGATCTTGATGTCGGCGAGACGCCGGCGGCCTTCCTTCGCTTTCTCCGCCTCCACCGACACCCGGAGACCGTCGGTTGAAAGCTTCCTCGCGCTGAGGAAGGCCGCCGCGTAGTAGTGCGCGCAGGCGGCCACCGACACCGCCATCACGTCCAGCGGCGAGGGACCGGTGTCGGCCCCGTGGGGCGGCGCCTGGTCGAAGACCAGCTCGTGGTTGCCGATGCGGGCGCGAGCGGCCACGCCGCCATTGCTCTCGATGATGAATCTCATATTTCATATATAATATCAGTTCGAAGATCGTCAAGCGCCGAGCCGCGCGGGGCTGCTGGCGCTCCCCGGCGGGGGCCGAGGCCGGCGCGGCGCCCCCCAAGCTACGTTCCCCGCCCTCCATGCCCCCCCCCCTCGCCACCCTCCACCGCTCCCCGCGCTTCGCCGCTCTCCGCGCGCGCCGGAGTTTCTGGGTGGGCCTCGCGCTCGCCACGCAGCTCGGGGTCTTCGCGCTGGTGGCCTGCCTCCGGGTGCTGCCCCACGACAATGGCGGTTTCCTCGGCTACGACGTGAGCCTCGCCTTGCCGGGGGCCGGTCACGCGGTGGCGCTTGGCCTCACGGTGGCCTGGATGCTCTGGGCGGCGGCCCGGCAGGCGAAGAAGCACCTCGACCGTCCCGACGTCACCCGGCTGCGCCCCGCCGCAGGCCCGCTGCCGGTGTACGGCGCGCTGTCCGGTCACGAGCTGGTGACCATGGTCGACGAGGTGGCCGCCGACATGAAGGTGGGCCACATCGACATCGTGGCCGTGGAAGACCACCTCGTCCCCAACGCGATGACCGCCCGCGTGCCGGGCCTCGGCAGCTTCGTGCTCCTGCACACCAACCTGCTGCACCTGCTCACGGCCGCCGAGGTGCGGGCGGTGGTGGCCCACGAGGTGGCCCACGTGCGCGCCAGCGACTCGATGGTGGCGCTTGCCAGTCGCCTGCCCGGCGTGGCCGCCACCGCGATGGCCGGGTGGTTGCTGGTGCACGTGGCCGACGGCCTGCTGTTGCCCGGCGACCTGTTCACCTTCCTGCAACGCCTGCTGTTCCTCGCGCTGGCGTGGACCGGCTGGCTCGGGGCGCGGGGACTCATCACCGTCTTCACCCAGCGGGCCAGCCGTATCGCAGAGGTGATCGCCGACCTGCGCGCCGCCGCCGCCTGCGGCTACGAGGCCCACGTCAACGCGCTGCTGCGTATCGGCGAGCGCGCCGAGGCCCTCGCCGCCTTCGGCAAGGGCGTGCAGGGCGTGCTCTCCGCGATGGGCGAGAAGGGCAGCGCCCCGGCCCTCTACGCGCTGATCGGCCAGCTTCCGCGTTCGCTGGTCGACGCCGAGAAGGCCGCCTACGCCGCCCCCTACGCCTTCGTGAAACACCACCTCGAGGCGATGCGCAAGGGCCTCGGCCTCGCGCTCGACGACGAGCAGATCCGCGCCCTCGCGCGCGGCGCCGCCGAGCACTACTGGGCGAAGGCCGAGGAAAAGCCCGCCGGCCCCGCCGAGGAACGCCTGAGCTGGCGCGAGTTCGACGCCGATCGCTCGGAGTTCCTCGACCGCGACGAGCTGGAACGGCTGGTGGAGGAGCTGCGAACAGACGGCAAGCGCCTGTTGTTCCGCACCTTGAGCAAGCAAGCGAGCATCGTGGACAGCCACCCCACCATGCGCGACCGCATCCTCGCGGTGCATGCCTTCTTCGGCGCCCCGGAGGTATCCCGGTGAGATAGCGGCGGCGCATGCACGCCGACCTCGATCCCATCCGCGCGCGCGTCCACGCGGGGGAGCGCCTAAGTCGTCACGACGTCACGACCCTCTGGCAGCACGCCAGCGACGAGCAGCTCGCCGAGCTGGCGAGCGTGGCCCGCGCGCGTTTCCACCCCCCGGGCAAGGCCACCTGGGTGGTGATGGCGATCCTCAACTACACCAACGTGTGCGTGGCGCGCTGCGACTACTGCGCCTTCTACAAGTTCCCCGGCGAGGAAGGCACCTACCTGCTGGGCTTCGACGAGATCTGTCGCCGGGTGGATGGCGTGATCGCCCTGGGCGGGCAGCTCATCGGCTTCAACGGTGGTTTTCACCCCGATCTCTCCGTCGACGACTACTGCGACCTCTTCCGCCGCCTGCACGCGCACTACGGCGATCGCGTGGCCTTCTACGAGATGACCATCGCCGAGTTCATGTTTGTCACCAAGCGATCGCACTTGAGCTACGCCGAGTCGGCCCAGCGCTTCAAGGCCGCCGGTACGCGCTGGATCACCGGCGGCGGCGCCGAGATCCTCACAGACGCCTTCCGTTTGCGTCACAGCCCCGGAAAGTACCGGGTGGAGGACTTCTACGACGCGCAGCGCGCCGTGCTCGACGCCGGCATCGGCAGCACCGCCACGATGGTGATCGGCTTCGACGAGGACTTCGAGGAGCGCATGGACCACCTCGAGCGACTCCGCGCCTTCCAGGACGAGGTTCGCGGGCGCCTGGCCAGCTTCTTGTGTTGGACCTACAAGCCGGGCAACACCGAGCTGGGCGGCGGCGAGGTGTCCACCCGCGAGTACCTGCGTCACCTCGCGATCTGCCGCCTGTTCCTCGACAACATCGTCAACATCCGCGCCAGCGTGCTCACCCGCAACGAAGACGCGATGCTCGGGCTTCGTTTCGGAGCCAACGACTTCGACCTCCCCACCGAGGACGAGGTAACCCAGAAGGCCGGCGCCACCGTGTCGCTCGACTTCGCGCACATCCTCGCCGCCGCCCGGCGGGCGGGCTTCGACCCCGTGCAGCGGCAGCCCTTCGCGGTGCCGCCCGGCCTTCCCTAGGCGGGCTATCTTCAGGCGATGTTGTTCCTCTTGCTCGCCTGCCCCAGCCCCACCGACACCCGCCCGGTGAGCGTGATCGACACCGACGACACCGGGCCCGGGAGCGAGGCCGACGAGCACTGCGGCACCATCGAGAGCGACACCACCTGGTACGCCACCCGCGCCCACGTGGTCAGCTGCGACGTGGTGGTGGCCCGGGGCACGCTCACCATCGAGGGCGGCGCCGAGGTGAGCTTCGACGAGGGCACCTCGCTCAGCGTCGGCACCGAGGGCTACGCGGCCGGTCTGGTGATCGACGGCGAGGAGGGCGGCGTGGTGCTCCAGGGCACGAGCGACACGGGCTGGGACGGCATCGTGGTGGGCGAGCTGGCCGACGGCGTGGCCTTCCGCGGGGCGGTGTTGCGCGGCGCAGCGAGCGGCGTGACGGTGAACGGGGTGGAGGTGGAAGTACGCGGCCTCGCGCTCGACGGCGCCGCCGACGTGGGCCTGTCGCTCCTCGACGGGGCCCGGCTGGCCGAGGAGGCCGAGGGCCTCGCCATCACCAACGCCGGCGGCTACCCGGTGGTGGTCGACGTGTCGGCGGTCGCGACGCTGCCTGCCCTGGGATCGAGCTACAGCGAGAACGGGAGCCCCATGGTGCTGGTGGAGGGCGACGAGATCGACGCCTCGGCCACCTGGGAAGACCTCGGCGTGCCCTACGCGATCACTGACACCGTCGACGTGGGCGGCGTGGCGGGCGAGCCCGCCGTGCTCACCGTCACCGAGGGCGCCGAGATCTTGTTCGACCAGGGCACCACGCTCCGCTTCTCCCGCACCGGCAGCGCCTCGCAACTGGTGGTGGAGGGCACCGGCGACAACCCCGTCCGCATGGCCGGCCTCGGCGCCGACGTCGCCGGCTACTGGGCCGGCATCGCCATCGGCACCGGCGCGTCCGCCGCCTCGGTGAGCTGGCTCGAGATCTCGGGCGCCGGGGAGTCCGGCGGGGCCGCCCTGTCGCTCGACGACACCGACCTGTGGGCCGACCACCTGTCGATCACCGGCTCCGAGGGCGACGGCCTGTTGATGGAGGGCACCGCCGCCTTCGCCCCCGGGAGCACCGATCTCGCGGTGTCCGGTTGTGACGTCCCGCTGCGCCTGCCCGGCGCGGCGGTGTCGACCCTGCCGCTCCCGGGGCTCTCGCTGGCGGGCAACACCCGCGACGCCATCGCTGTCGATGGCAGCGGCAAGCTCACCGAGTCGGCCACCTGGGCGAGCGTGGGCCTGCCCTACTGGGTGATCGACAACATCGAGTTGAACGGTGACGCCGAGCACGTGGCGGTGCTCAGCATCGCGGCCGGCGCCACCTTGCTGTTCGACACCGGCGCCGGCATCTTCGTGGGCAAGGACGGCGCCGCTGGCCTCGTCGTCGATGGCACCGCCGACGCTCCGGTGACGATGTTGCCCTGGAGCGCCTACGTGGCGGGGGCCTGGGCCGGGATCGGGGTGTACGGGCTGGCCGATGCGGCCAGCGTCCGCCTCTCCCACGTCGACGTTGGCTACGCCGGCGGCGCCGCCCTGCGCGGCGCGGTCCATGTCGATGACAGCAGCCTGGCGCTCGACAACGTCTACCTGCACGACAGCCTGGAGTACGGTCTCTACCTCACGGGCACGGCCACCGCCGATACCAGCACCGTCACCTACGCCAACAACACCCTCGGCGACTGCTCCGGTTGCGAATGATCCTCCTTCTCCTCGGCTGTCCCACCGCGAGTCCAGACACCGGCGACACCGGCACGGTGGCCGAGGTCGACCCGGACGCCCCGGTCATCCAGAGCGCGTCGGTGAGCTGCTACCTCCACGAGACGGGCGACAGGTACTACCAGTGGTCGGCACTGGCCTCCGCGACCGACCCGCAGGGGCAGAGCACCATCGCCACCTTCGGCACGCTCGCCGCCACGGCCGGCGAGGTAGACCTCGGCGAGGTCGCGCTCGCCTGCAACGACGGCGACTGCCTCGGCTCCTGGCGCGAGGGGCAAGACATCAGCGTGGAGTGTGTCAACGTGGCGACCTACGCCTTCACCTTCGTGGTGGAGGACATCGACGGCCACGCCTCGGCGCCGGTGACGGTGAGCGCCACGCAGACGACTGAGCCTTGACAGCGCGGCTTTTCCCAGTGTATACGCCGCCCCGCCAGGAGCGACTCCATGCTTTTCTTCGCCTTCATCCTTGCAGCTTGCGAGAAGGAAGAGGAGGCCGAGGCCACGCCCGGGGCCGGGAGCCTGTCGCTCGACACGCCCGAGCAAGGTGACTTTCTCGAGGCAGGCACGAGCCACGCCCGGGGCACGGCCGAGCACGTCACGGCGCTGACCGTCAACGGCACGGCGACCAAGATCAACGACGGCCACTTCGACGCGAAGATCGACCTGCAACGCGGCGTGAACGTGGTGGAGGCAGTGGCAGAAACCGAGGGCGCCACCACCCTCTACGTGCGCAACGGCGTGCTCGCCGGCGACTACAAGAGCGCCAGCGACGAGGTGGAAGACGCGGTGGTGCTGCGGGTGAACGAGGGCGGGCTGCGCGCCATCGGCGACCTGGCGGAGGAGATGCTCAGCTCCGACCTCGTGAACGACTCGCTCGCCGGGATGAACCCCGTCTACTCCGACAGCTACGGCGTGTGGGGCTGGGACGCGGTGACCATCGCCGCCAACGTCGACGGCGTGTACTTCGACACCCCCAGCTTCGAGTTCGAGCCCCGCGACGGCGTGCTCGAGCTCACCGCCACGCTCCCCAACCTGTACGTCGACATCTACGCCTGGGGCGAGGCCATCGGCTTCGACTTCGAGAGCGACGTGGCCCTGTGGGCCTCCTCCGCCGTGCTCACCGCCGACGTCGAGATCGACACCCGGGGCGGCAAGCTCGACGTCAACATCAGCAACACCGCCGTGACGCTCAACGACTTCGGCTACGACACCTCGCTCCTTCCCGGCGACGTGGAGAGCTACCTGCTGGTGGAAACCATCCGCGACACCATCACCGAGACGCTGGTGGAGCAGATCGACGCCATGGTGCCGGCCTTGCTCGACGACACGCTGGCCGGCCTCGACCCGAGCTACACCACCGACCTGATGGGCCTGGACGTCCAGATCGAGTTCGCCTTTGCCAAGGCCGAGATCGACCGCGACGGCCTGCAACTCGCGCTCGACCTCGACGTGGCGGTGCCGCCCACCGGCACCAAGTCCGGGCCCGGCTTCCTCGGAGCCGACATGGGCACCCCGGACGTCGACACCGAGGCCGATGTGGCCGGCGCCATCTCCGACGACCTGCTCAACCGCGTGCTCTACGAGGCCTGGGCGGGCGGCCTGCTCGACATGACGCTCTCCACGGCG
>VGRQ01000317.1 GCA_016875315.1 Deltaproteobacteria bacterium
CACCCGCGCCCGCCCCGATCGCCGTGGCCCCAGAGCCCGAGGAGGGCGACGCGCTCGCCATCGACGAGGCCGACGGCACCGAGGACGCCGAGGCCCTCGCGCTGGGCGAGGCCGACGGCACCGAGGACGCCGAGTCGCTCGCCCTCGGCGACAGTGCCGAGCGCCTGGCCACCGAGCCGATGGCCGCCACTACTCCCCCGCCGGCTGCCGCGCCGCCCGCCTTCGCCGGCTTCACTGACGAGGACGAGGAGGCGGCTTTCTCCGTCGACCTGCCCTCGCATCGCAAGTCAACTGAACACGTGAGCGTCCACCGGGCCGTGGGCGACGCCGTCACCTCCGTCGACATGAGCTTCGCGCGCGAGGAGCTGCCCCCCCTCGAAGACCTCGCGCCACCGCGCGGTAACGGCGTCTTCGACCAGCCTGGCGCCCCGCCGGCGCCCTCGGGCCGCTCCGGGCGCCCACGCCGGGCCGAGCCCGAGGCGGCGGGCGGTGCCGAGCTCGATGGTGGCGAGGTGCAGGGCCGGGCCACCCCGCTGGTGCGCCACCTCCGCCGGCAACTGGAGGAGCAGCGGCAACGCATCGCCGAGCTCGAGCAGCAGGTCGCGGAGTTGCAGGGAAGCCAGCGGCGCGGATAGCGCGCGGCCGATGTCTGCTCGCCGTGCCGACCGCATTGCCGTCCGCGTCCAGGAGGAGGTCACCGCCTTGCTCCAGCGCGGGGTGTCCGACCCCCGGGTGGGGATGATCAGCATCGTGTCCGTGGCGGTCAACGACGACCTCTCCGTGGCCCGGATCAAGTGGTTGCCCTTCGGCGGCATCGGCGATCGCGCGCAGATCGCCGAGGGTCTCAAGGCGATTGCCCCGCAGATCCGCGGCCCCGTGGGCCGGGCGCTCGGCATCCGGCACGCCCCGGAACTGCGCTTCGAGCTCGACGCGAACGTGGAGTACGCCGCCCACATGGACGAGGTTTTCGCGCGGCTCGCCCGCGAGCGGCTGCCCCCGGAATGATCAGCGACGGTTTCCTCGTCGTCGACAAGCCCCCCGGCGTCACCTCGCACGACGTGGTGGCGATCGTCCGCAACGTCACCGGCCTGAAGAAGGTCGGTCACACCGGCACGCTCGACCCCTTCGCCACCGGGGTGCTCCCCCTGGCCCTCGGCGGCGCCACCCGGCTCATCGCCTTCCTCGACGAGCGCGAGAAGGTGTACGACGCCACCGTGGTGCTCGGCAGCCAGACCGACACCGGCGATCCCACGGGCACCGTGGTGGCCGAGGCCGCGGTCCCCGTCCCCAGGCGGGAGCGGGTGGAAGCGGTGCTCGCGGCCATGGTGGGCGAGCGCGAGCAGACGCCCCCGCGCTACTCCGCCGTGAAGATCGCGGGACGACCGCTCTACGACTACGCCCGTGCCGGGCAGGAGGTCGAGGCCAAGGCGCGGCGCATCAGCATCCACGCGATGGACCTGCTCGGGCTCGAGGCGGCGACGATTCGCGTGCGGATTCGTTGTAGCCGGGGCACCTACGCGCGCGTGATCGCCGAGGAGATCGGGGTTGCCCTCGGGACGGTGGCGCACCTGGGCGACTTGCGACGGGAGGCCAGCGGGCCATTCACCCTGGAGTCCGCCGTGTCGATGTCGCGACTCAGCTCGATCGTGGCAGGCTTGCCGGAGTGGGTGCGCGTGCTCCGGCCGCAGCGGGGGGACGACCGGGTGGCCTGGCGAGAGCGCGCCGAGGTGGTGTCTGGGTTGCAGCCGTGGATGATCCCGGCCGCCACGGCGCTGGGACACCTGCAGAAGCTGGCGTTGTCACCCATCGAATTGCGGCGCCTCCTCACCGCCGGCACCGCGCCGCCCCTCACCGGCACCGGCGCGACCGTGCTCATGGACGGCCGCGAGGTGGTGGGCGTCGTGGCGCCGGGCCAGCGACCGGTGGTGCTGGCGAGGGAAGGGGAGCCGCCGCCGCGGCGGGCTACCAACTCTTGACACCACCGGCATGATCGCATAGACGGCGCTGCTTTCCGGATACCCCCATGAACACCCTTGCTACTCTCGAGCGCGAGGCCCTCGCCGACAAGAAGTTCGACGCCCACGTGGGCGACGAGGTGCGCGTGCACGTGAAGATCACCGACGGCGAGAAGAGCCGCGTGCAGGTCTTCGAGGGCACGGTCATCGCCATCCGCCAGGGCGGCCCCCGCACCACCTTCACCGTGCGCAAGACCAGCTTCGGCGTGGGCGTGGAGCGCATCTTCCCGGTCTTCGCGCCCACCATCGAGCGCATCGAGGTCAAGGTGCGCCACGACGTGCGCCGCGCCAAGCTCTTCTACCTGCGCGAGCGCTCCGGCAAGTCGGCCCGTCTCAAGGAGCAGGCGCTGAACTAGGCGCCTGCGCGGCTTCGAAAGGGCCGCGGTGTTGACCGGGAGAGAAGCTGAAGACCACGTCGCCCGCGCGCTGCACGATGCGGGCTGGACGGAGTGCGCCCGGAACTGGCGCGGCGGGGGAGGGGAGATCGACCTGGTCGTGGCCCGGGGCGGCGCCGTGCGCTTCGTGGAGGTGAAGCTGCGCGAGGCCACCGACCCGCTCGGCGACGACGCCGTCACCCTGGCCAAGCAGCGGCTCTTGCGACAGGCCGCCCGGGCGTGGCTGGCCGTCCACGGCGAGCCCCGCCGCGAGTGCGCCTTCCTCGTGGCCATGGTCGACCACGACGGCGAGATCAGGCTCATCGACGACGCTTTCGACGGGTAGGGCCAGGAGGGGCCAGGAGGGAGGAGGGAGGTATCTGGGAGGGAGGGCCTTGGCCTCGGTGGCGCGGCGACCGCCGCCTCGCCCCCCCGGCAAGAGCGCGCCGCCCGGTGGGCGAGCGCGCCGAGATTCCTCCAGCCTCCCTCCTCCAGCCTCCCTCCTCCGGCCTCGTCAACGAACCCGGATCACCACGTTCGCGCCGGTGATCACGTGGACCGTGTCGCCCCCGGTGTACACCGGGTAGGGGTGCTCGATGCGCTGGGGCAGGCGGTACAGGCCGTCGCCGTAGAGGTCGAGCTCCATGTACTTGAAGAAGCGCAGGTTGAGCGCGAGGCCCGCGCCCAGCTCCATCGATTCCGCCTGCTGCACGATGCCCGCGTCGGGCACCAGCACCGCCGGCAGCTCGGTGCCGGTGGGGATCTTGCTGGCGCCGGTGTAGCGGCCGCGAACGTGGAGGTCGAAGGCAGTCCGCGCGCCGGAGGCGTCGTTCTTGCCCGCCACCAGCTCGGTGCCGAAGCGCGCGTCGAACACGCCGCCCGGGTCGATCTCGGCGGCCCCGTCGATCACCGAGCCGTCGTCAGCGGTGATGGCGATCTCGGTGGCCAGGGTGTCGGTCCACGACAGGGCCAGGTAGGGCTCCGACGCGCCGAAGCTCGTCGACGCCGCCGTGCCGACGTGCAGGGCCAGGCCGCCCTCTCCGGCCCCGCGCTCGCCGATGGCGCCGTCCACCGGGCCCGGCTCGGTGATGGTGTACCAGTTGTTGTTGGCCGACGGGGTGCGCAGCGCACCCTCCACCAGCCACGTGGCCCGGTTGCGCCGCGTCGCGAAGGCCTCGGCGAAGGGCGTGCCCTTGGCGCCGATCCACACGCCCTGCACGCCGCTGCCCTCGCTGCTGGTCGCGTCGGCCTCGGTGGCGGTGCCGACGTAGGTGCCCGTCTCGGTGGCGGGGTCGTAGACCATCTGGCTCCACTCCGACACGCCCACCGACTTGTGGAGCGTGTGGGGGATTCGCACGGTGAGCGCCGCGCCCGGGGCCACCGAGAAGGCCAGCCCGTAGCTCATGTCGTGCGATTGCACCGCGCGCTTCCCCACTTCCACGTCGTCGTCGGCGCTGAGGCCATGCTCGGAGAGCGAGCCAGCCAGCCGGTCGTACTGGTAGCCGATCACGACGTCGCCCCGGAGGAAGGGGGGCAGCTCGGTGATGCTGGCAGCGTGCGCGAGAGACAGGATCAGCATGCGTCGGCGGGGGAGGTTGGCAGGGTACGCCGGCAGCCGTGGCCCGTCAACGCGAGGAAGGGGACTTCCCGGCGGGCGGCGAGGGCCGTATGCTGGCGACGGTCGCACACGGAGACTCGATGTTCGCCTCTTGCCTGCTCTTGCTCGCGCCCACGCGCGCCCTCGCCTACGAGGAACTCTCGGCGGACTTCGAGGATGGCGACCTCTCGGCCTGGACCGTCGTCGAGGGGAGCTGGGAGATCGGCGACGGCGTGCTCTACGGCCAGGGCGCCGAGGTGGGTCCCGACCTCGTCATCGAGGTGCCCGAGCGCGTGGGCGTCAGCGACATGGAGATCGAGCTGGACATCGACAACCAGGGCGGCGTCGGCTTCGTGTACGCCATGGACGACGCCGGCGGCTGGTGCGCGGTGCTCTTCGCCGACGGCGACACCTACCTGGCCGACTCCGAGGACGGCGAGGTGATCCAGCACGACGGGCCGCTCCCCGCCGGCTCGGCCTCCACCCTCGCGATCTCGCTCGTCGGCACCGAGATCGAGGTGGAGCACGACGGCCTGTTCCAGTACGGCTCCTACACCGACTGCCCGGTCACCAGCCCCAACGGCTACCTCGGCCTGCTCACGCTGGCGGGCTCGTCGACCGTCGGCATCGACGCGGTGGTGGCCGACTGGGCGGGCACCGACACCGACGGCGACGGCAGCGAGGATGCCGAGGACTGCGCGCCGGAAGACGCCACCATCCACCCGGGCGCCGACGAGACCTACTACGACGGCGTCGACCAGGACTGCGCCGGCGACGACGACTACGACATGGACGGCGACGGCTACGACGTCGGCGAGGACTGCGACGACGACGACGACGACAGCTACCCGGGCGCCATCGACCTCTGGTACGACGGCGTCGACAGCGACTGCCTCGGCAACGACGACTTCGACGCCGACGGCGACGGCGTGCCTGTCGAGACCGACTGCAACGACGCCGACGCGGAGATCTTCCCCGGCAGCACCGCCGACGAGTCCGACGGCGTCGACCGCAACTGCGACGGCGAGGCGCCCATCGTCGACGACGGCGACAGCGGGGGAGGGGACACCGCCGAGGGCGACAGCGGGGGAGGGGACAAGACCGATACCGAGGGCTGCGCGGGGTGCAGCGGCACGGGACCCCTCCCCGCCTCTGGCATGCTCGCCCTCGCGACGTTGTTGCTCGCTCGTCGCCGCTGATGCCCAGCCGGAAGAAGGCGGCTCCACCGCGCGACGTCGTCCCGTGGCTCGCGGCGCTGGCCGAGGCCGTGCCCGACCCGAGGTGCGAGCTCGACTTCCGCGGTCCCTTCGAGCTCCTGATCGCCACCCAGCTATCGGCCCAGTCTACCGACGCGATGGTGAACAAGGTGACGCCCGAGTTGTTCCGCCGCTGGCCCGACGCGTCGGCCATGGCGGGCGCCGACGCGGCAGAGATGGAGAACGTGCTTCGTCCCACCGGCTTCTTCCGCCAGAAGACGCGCAACGCCATCCGCACCGCCCAGCTCCTGGTCGAGCGGCATGGTGGACAGGTGCCCGCCCGGATGGACGAGCTGGTCAAGCTGCCCGGCGTCGCCCGGAAGACCGCCAACGTGGTGCTGGGGACGGCCTTTGGCATCAGTAGCGGCATCACCGTCGACACCCACGTGTTCCGCGTGACGCGCCGCTGGGGCTGGCACGAGGAAAGGTCCCCGGAGAAGGTGGAGCCGATCCTGATGGAGGCGGTGCCGCAGCAGGAGTGGCCCGCCTTCGGGCACCGGGGCGTCTTGCTGGGGCGGTACCGGTGTACGGCGCGGGCGCCACGATGTGGAGACTGTCCCATGCGCGGGCTCTGCGCGGTGGGCCGCGGGGAGCGGGAGGCGTAGAGTGGGCGCGGGGCCCCTCGCCTCCACCACCCACCGATAATAGATATTATGTTAACTTTGGTGGGGATGCGGTGTCTCGCGCTTCCGGTAGCCGACACGCGCATTGGCGGGAGACTTGCCTTTTCTGGTGACTGCGCGCGTCGGCTACCGGCAGCCTCGGCCTCGGCCGCGGGCCGAGGCCGGCGCGGGGACCACCGCTCCCTTCCCTCCCCCGCTCGCGGGTGCCGGGGACCACCCCTCCCTTCCCTCCCCCGCTCGCGGGTGCCGGGGACCACCCCTCCCTTCCCTCCCCCGCTCGCGGGTGCCGGGGACCACCCCTCCCTTCCCTCCCCCGCTCGCGGGTGCCGGGGACCACCCCTCCCTTCCCTCCCCCGCTCGCGGG
>VGRQ01000318.1 GCA_016875315.1 Deltaproteobacteria bacterium
TGGAGCGCTACTGGTGGCCGGGAGACGGCGCCGCCGAGCGGCTGCCGCCGCAGGGGGCCGCGCCCGCCACGAGCGGCTTCTCCGAGGCCACGCCGGTGAGCGACGCCGGGCTCCTGCGCCTGCGCGGCACGGGGACGATCACCCCGGAGGCACCCCTGCTGCTGGTGCTCCAGGCGCCCGTGGGCAGCGCGGTGAGCGTGGGCGAGGAGTCGCTGGAGGTGCGGGCCACGCCCGTCGAAGACCGCGCCGAGGGCCCGGTTCGGCGCTACCTGCCCGGGAAGCTCGGCGTCGTCACCGCGTGGATCGAGGGCCCCACCGAGGTCGCGGCACCCCTTGCCTTCGCCCTGCCGTCGCAAGACGCGCTGTGGACTCTCGACGGCTCCGGGGAACTGCGCGTCGCCCACTACTACCAGATCCTCAACATGGTGGAGCAGGTGGACTGGGCCCGCGATCGCTGGGTCACCGACGTGCAGCCGCCGTTCTGGACGCCCATCTACGGCGCGGCGCTGGCGATCACCGGCGGCGACCTGCCCACCGCCAACGTGCTCCACGCGGCGGTGTTGCTGGCGGCGGTGCTGGCTGGGCTCCTGTTCCTGCGGAACTTCGCGGCCGAGGCGCCGCTCCCGGCGTGGTGCCTGCCGGGCGCGGCGGCCGTGGTGGTGGGAAAGCTGGTGGTCACCGCCGGGAGCGCCGGCATGCCCGACACGCTCTACGCGGTGGCGCTGCTCGGCGCCCTGGCCGCGCTCGGCGACGAGCCCTTCCGCGGTGGCCGCTTCGAGTTGCTCGGCCTCGCGGCACAGTTGCTCCGGTACCCTGCCACCGGCGTGACCGTCGTGGCCGCCCTCCTCGCCGGGCGCTGGCGCGCCGCGCTGCGGGTCGCGACGGTGATCTTTCTCGCAGCGGCGGCCTTCGGCCTGGCGGGGCTCGCCACTGGCGCCCTGGATGGCTGGCTCCGAACCGTGGCCTGGGAGACCGGACCCGAGCACTGGCACGGCGAGACCGACCCTGCCTTGCTCCTCGGGCGCGCGCCGGGCTTTTACTGGGCCTGGTTGCTGTACAGCGGAGGCGGCCTCGCCCTTGCTGCCGCGGCCTGGCCCCGCGGCACCCGCGTGGCCCTCGGGACGGCGCTGGTCTACTCGCTGCTCCTCTGCACCATCGACCACCGGCCTACTCACTACTTCCTGCCGCTGGTGCTCCTCTCCGCCGCGGGCACCGGCGCCACGTCGGGCGCGCTCCGTCCCGCGCTGGGAACGGGGCTCTCGCTCGCCGGTCTCGCCGGTCTATTGATATTTTTGCTTCGGGGAACCATCCTCGAATAGCGTGCCAAGAACGTGTGCAGCTGCGCGCTGAGCAGGGCCTTTCCCAACCCTGGGCACGAGATGCTCAGCTGCTTTTCCGCAGAGTTATCCACAGGCGGGAGACCCCAACCGCGGTATTATCGGCGCCATGTCTGACGCCAGCGAGCCCCAGCCCAGCGAGTCCAGCCCCCAGCTCCCCCAGGCCCCCCGTGGGCTTGTCTCGGAGTTCATCGACTTCATCCTGCACGAGAAGGCCTGGTGGATGACCCCGATCATCGTCGTCCTCGTGGCGATGGTGGGCTTCATCCTGCTCGCCGAGGCCGCGCCCGTCCTGCCCTTCATCTACACGCTCTGATGGTTGGAGGGGGGGAAACCGCGTGGCGGTTTCCCCCCTACCGCCCGCTGCCCTCCGGGCTCCGAGCTGCGCTCTCCGCCCTGCGGCGGTGGGCGTGCAGGTAGCACGCCCACCGGCGGGCTCTCCCCCCTTCCGCTGACACACTCTCCCGGGGCGCCGGCGAGAGACCCCCGCTTGCTCCCCTCCCCCGCTTGCGAAGGGGAGATTCTCGCTTGTTCCCCTCCCCCGCTTGCGGGGGAGGGTGGCCGAAGGCCGGGAGGGGGCCGGGGGCCGGGAGGGGGCGGAGAATGTACACAGGAAAATCGGCTAAAACTGCCGATTCGCCTCGTCCATGGTCATCGGCTTGCCGCTGCGCGGTAGCCAGAAGCTCTTGGCATGGGGCGGCGCCGGCGCGCGATCGATGAGCTGCTTGCCGGTGATCCGGAAGAAGATGGCAACCGGTCCCAGGCCCACGTAGTAGGCGAAGCCCATCAGCACCGCGTTCTGCGCGGCCATGATGCCCTTGGCCACGCCCTGCCAGCGGTCCCACATCGTCTTGAAGAGTTCGAGCACGGCGCAATCCTCCGCCGCCGCTGCCGCGCCGTCAACCCCCGATTGCGAAGCCCGGGCCAGGATGCTACCGGTGTCGGCCTTTTCGCCCGGGGTCTTCGTGATCGCCCTCTTGTTCCTGTCCGCCCCCGCCCATGCCGGCGAGCTCACCTGGGAGGGCTTCTACCGGGGCCGCGGGCTGCTCTACGACTCGCTGTCGCTGTCCGACAGCAACCCCAACGCCGAGGGTACCTCCAACAGCTTCGACCACCGGCTCTTGCTGCGCCCAAGCTGGATGATTTCCGACCACGCGGCCATCCACGCCCAGATCGACGTGTTCAAGCTCACCCCCTGGGGCGACACGGTCGACACCTACACCGATCCGGTCACCGGCGAGGTGATCGCGTTGGCGCAGGCCGACGGGGTGACGACGGACGGCGCCGGTCTCCAGGCGGTGCGCGGCTGGGGCGAGGCCTACACCAGCTGGGGCCGGTTCAGCCTCGGACGCATGCCGATGCAGTGGGGCGCGGGCATCCTGTGGAACGACGGCAACAACGTCCAGGACGAGTTCGGTGACACCGCCGACCGCTTCCAGGTAACGACCAAAGTGGGTCCCGTCTTCGTGATGGGCGCCTACGACGTGCAGTACGAGGGCTTCCTCGGCGCGCCCGACGACATGCAGGCGGTGTCGCTGGCCGTTGGCTACCGCACCGAGACCGCGGGCCTCGGGATGCTCAACAACTTCCGTTTCCGCCCCGAGGAGCCCTACGCCTACCAGGCCTACACCGGCAGCCTCTGGGCCCTGGCCGAGATGGGCCCGGTCAAGGCGGAGATCGAGGGCGTGGGCGTGTTTGGCGGTGGCGACTTCGACACCGGCGCCAACGACATCTCGGTGATGGCCTTCGGGCTGATGGCCAAGGCCGACTACCAGGGCGAAAAGCTCGGGTTCAGCGCGGAGTTCGGCGTCGCCACGGGCGACGACGACCCCACCGACGAGAAGCTCACCAGCTTCGCCTTCGACCGCGATCACAACGTGGGCATCTTGCTCTTCGAGGAGCCCCTGCCCACGCTGCAAACCAGCGTGATGAACGACAGCAACGCCGGCCGCACCACCGACGCCGCGCAGTCGGGCGAGGGCATCAGCAACGCCATCTACTTCCGCCCCGCAGTTCGCTACAAGCTCATCCCCCAGCTCGAGGCCGAGGCCGCGTGGCTGGTGGCCGGGCGCGCCGACAGCGAGGGCAACAGCGAGAGCGCCGAGGGCTACGGCAACGAGCTCGACTTCTCGCTCCGCGTGGACCCCCATCCCCACGTGTGGCTCCAGGGCACGGTGGGCGTGCTCCTGCCGGGGCCGCTCTACACCGAGTACGACGACGAGGAGCTCGGCGGCGGCTTCGACCAGCCGGCCGTGGGCGTGCGCATCCTCGGGGCCGTGGAGTTCTAGCGATGAGCTGGCACGGCGTTCACACCGCGCTCGTCACCCCCTTCGTCGAGGGCGCCCTCGACCTGCCTGCCTGGGAGGGCACCGTGGCCCGGCAGGTGCGGGCCGGCGTCCACGGCATCGTCGTGGCGGGCACCACCGGCGAGTCGCCCACGCTCTCGGGGGAGGAGCGCGACGTGCTCCTGCGCGACGCGTTGGATCTCGCCAAGGGCAAGTGCGCGGTCACCATGGGCGTCGGCACCAACAACACGCGCACCACCGTGGCCAACGTCGAGCGTGCCCAGGCCCTCGGCGCCGACGCCGGGCTCCTGGTCTTGCCCTACTACAACAAGCCCAACCGCGAGGGACTCCGCGCCCACGTGCGCGAGGCGGCCCGTCCCGGGTTGCCGCTGGTGGTGTACCACGTGCCCGGCCGCACCGCGCAGCGGCTGTCCCCCGCCGACCTCGCCGCGCTCTGCGACACCGAGGGCGTGGTCGCGGTCAAGGAAGCCACCGGCGACCTGATCTACGGCCAGGACTTCATGCAGCGCTCGAAGTGCCCGGTGCTCTCGGGCGACGACTTCACCTGGCTCCCGTTGCTCGCCGTGGGCGGCAAGGGCGTCATCAGCGTGCTGTCCAACGTGGCGCCGCGCCGCTGCGTGGCCATCTACGACGCCTTCTGCCGGGGCGAACTCGCCACGGCCGCGAGGGAGCACGCGTCGCTCTACCCCGTCATCACCTACCTCTTCGCCGAGGTGAACCCGGTGCCGGCGAAGGCGCTCATGGCGGACATGGGACTCTGCCACAACGAGGTGCGCCTGCCCCTGTGGCCCGGCGCCGTGCCTGACTGGGACCTCAACAAGGACCTCGTGTGAGGATCGGCGTCCACGGTTCCACGGGACGAATGGGTCGGCTCGTGGTGGAGGAGGTGGGACGTCACGACGACCTGTCGCTGGCATGGACCGCCACCCGCGACTTGCCTGTCAACATCGATGCCGACGTGATCATCGACTTCTCCGTGCCCGACGGATTGTCGCGACTGCTGTCGGTGGCCCGATGCCCTGTTGTCTCGGGCACCACCGGCCTGGCGCCGCCTGCGCACCCCCCGGTGGCCCTCTTGCACGCCGCCAACTTCTCGCTGGGTGTGGCGGTGCTGGCGCGGCTCTTGCGCGAGGCGCGCGGAGCGCTCCCGGGGTGGGACCTCGAGCTGGTGGAACTGCACCACAACCAGAAGCGCGATGCCCCCTCGGGCACGGCGCTGCGGCTGGTGGAAGGGCTCGGCCCCACCACCACCGGTCGCGACGGTCCCCGCCTGGCCGGCGAGGTGGGACTCCACGCGGTGCGGGGCGGCGATATCGTCGGCGAGCACCACGCCTACCTGTGCGGGCCCGGCGAGCGCCTGCAGCTCGGCCACGTGGCCACCCACCGGGGCCTGTTCGCCGCCGGCGCCGTGCGCTGCGCGCGTTGGCTTCGGGGCAAGCCCCCCGGGCTCTACGCCATCGACAGCGTGATCGCGGGCGGGAGCGGATAGACTAGCGCCCCCCTCGGAGACGCCATGTTCTTCGCCCTTGCGATCCTCGCCTGCACCGGCAACGACGACGAGCAGACCGACAGCGGCGGCAGCGACACCGCCGACAGCGCCGAGGACGCCGAGGTGATCCCGGTGTGGGAACAACACCGCATCGAGACCTCGAGCACGCTCTACGGCGTCTACGCGTCCGGCGCCGGCGTCTACGTGGTGGGCGACGGCGGCTACGCCTGGTCGGGCGGCGCCGACGACGATTGGGCCTACATGAGCATCGACGTCGACGACGCGAACCTCACCGACCTCTGGGGGCAGGGCCAGAACGACGACACCATCCTCGCCGCGAGCACGAACGACGGCAAGGTAGCCCAGTACGCGGGCGGCACCTGGACCACGGGGTCGCTCGACGATACCTCCGCGCTCGAGGCGGTGGGCGGTTCGAGCAGCTCGGCGCTCTACGCCGTGGGCTTCGGCCGGGCCTGGTACTACGATGGCGCCACCTGGACCTACGAGGCCCTCCCCGGCAACGAGCGGCTGAACGACGTGTACGCCGAGGGCAGCAGCGCGATCGCCGTCGGCGACGCCGGTGACTGCGCGCTGCGTCGCGACGGCGCCTGGAGCGCGTGCGACACCGGCACCGAGCTCGACCTCAATGGCGTGGCGGGCACCTCGGCCGACGACGTGTACGCGGTGGGCGCCGCTGGCCTGGTGCTCCACTGGGACGGCAGCAGCTGGCGCGACCTCGAGGCGCCGACCAGCGACACCGACACGCTCTGGGCGGTTTTCGTGCCCGAGGAAGGGGTGGCGGTGGTGGTGGGCAGCAACGGCCTCGCGCTGAAATACGCCAACGGCGACTGGGAGAGCCTGCCCACCGGGGTCGACAACGCCCTCTACAGCATCCACGGCGTGTCGAGCTCCAACTTCTGGGCCGGCGGCAACCGGGGGATGATGCTGCATTACAAGTCCGAGTAGGGCAGCCCCCTCCCCGTCCCTCCCCCGCACGCGGGGGAGGGTGGCCGCAGGCCGGGAGGGGGCCCCGGCTCCCCATTCCCTCCCCCGCACGCGGGGGAGGGTGGCCGCAGTCCGGGAGGGGGCCCCG
>VGRQ01000319.1 GCA_016875315.1 Deltaproteobacteria bacterium
CCGCCACCTCGCGCCAAGGTCAAGCCCGGCTGGGCGCCCGAGGCCGGCGGGGGCGAGGCACCGGTCACCCGCCGTCCCCCGCCGCCGCGTCGCGACGGCCCCACCGAGGGCGGCGTGTGGTTTCGCATCAACGTGGGCCAGCGCCAGCGTGCCGACCCGAAGTGGCTCGTCCCCATGCTCTGTCGCCGCGGCGGCATCGACAAGGCCGACATCGGCCGCTTCAACATCCTCGCCAACGAGACGCGCGTGCTCATTCGCGGCAGCGTGGCCGAGGCCTTCCTCGACGCGGCCTCGCGGCCGGATCGGCAGGATCCCCGGGTGAAGATCGTCCCGGCGTAGTCAGCGCCGCTCGAGCATCCGCAGGAAGCTGTCGCCGCCCTCGCCCTCGCGAAAGACGCAGGTGATCTCGCTGGCAGACCCGGCAATCCGCACGTTCTCCCCGACCATGCCAACCGACTGCACGTCGCCGAGCGCGATCGACTGCGCGCCGCTGGGCGACAGCCGCAGCACCTTGCCGCTGCTGATGGCGCAGGCGGCGGCGCCGTCGGGGGTCTCGGCGTGGAAGGCGTCGGGAACCTCGTTCTCGGCGATCAACTTGGCGTTACGCATTGGGCGGAGCACGGCGGGGTCGATCACGCCGCCGTAGGAGAGCCGCGTGGGCGCCAGCGCCTCGCTCCCGGTGATGAGCGTGCTCCACGACAACACCACGCCCACCGCCCCGGCCGAGCCGATGAAGAACAGCAGGACGACGTAGGCCGCGAGGCCGCAGCCGGGGAGGCGGTCTCGGGGGTGAGGAGGCACGTCCATCGGGGCGCGCGGTTATCCCGCCGCGATGCGCGTCCGCACCGCACTTTGCATCGGCGGCTCCGACTCCGGTGGCGGGGCCGGCATCCAGGCCGACCTGAAGACCTTCATCGACCACGGCGTGTACGGGATGAGCGTGGTCACCGCCGTCACCGCGCAGGACACGCTCGGGATCCGCGCGATCAAGGGCGTGTCGCCGGGGATGGTGCGCGCGCAGCTCGAGGCGGTGCTCGGCGACTTGCCGGTCCACGCCATCAAGACGGGCATGCTCCTCGACGCCGACACGGTCAACGTGGTGTGCGAGGTGCTGGAGGCGATGCCCGCCCGTCCCCCGGTGGTGGTGGACCCGGTGCTCCACAGCAAGGATGGCACCTCGCTGCTGTCGTCACCGGGCGCGCTCGGTCGACTGTTCCGCCTGGCGACGGTCATCACGCCGAATCTCCCCGAGGCCGCGGCGCTGGCGATCCCGGCGGGGGTGCCGGTGTTGCTCAAGGGAGGCCACGCCGCGGGGCGAGTGGTCGAGGACCTGCTGATACACGGTGATACACGGCGCGTGTATCAGCACCGTCGTGTGACGACGAGGAACACCCATGGGACTGGTTGTACGCTGGCATCTGCGGTCGCGGCTCGGCTGGCACTGGGCGACGAGCTGCCCGAGGCTTGCCGGCGCGCCGTGCGCTACGTGTACTCGCTGGTGCTACGCTCGCGTGACAGCGTCGGGGGCGGCCACGGGCCACTCTTGCACGGCCTGCGCAGCCGCTGAGGCGTAGTCGGCGAAGCGCTGGACGAGGGCCCGGGGCTGGCGCTCGGCCATCGCCGGGTGGGTGACGACGGCGAGCATCCTCACGCCGGTGGCGCGGTCGGTGAACACGTAGAAGCCAGGCGCGCGGGCGCCCGGGTCGAGCATCATGTAGATCTCGCGGCTGCGCTCGGGATCGACCCGGAGCTGCCCGCGAGGGTCGAGGGTGAAAATGGCCGGCGGACCCTCGTGGAACAGCCGCTCGTCGAAGACCGAGGCAAATCGCATCAGGACTCCGGCGACTCGCGGATGATGTGCCAGGCCAGCGCGACGAGCGCGACGAGCATCACCAGCCCCACGCCCACGCTGAGGGCCACGGCGGCTACTTCACCGACTGGCGCATCGACGCCGGGCACTCCGGCGTGATGTCGACCTTGTAGTACCCCAGCTCGTCCATCCAGAACTCGCCCTCGAAGGGCCACTCTTGCCAGCCCTTGCGCACGCGCTCGGTGCGCTTGACCGAGGTGGCGGCCTCGAGCAGCTTGCCCTGGGCGGCGGACTGCTCGTAGAGCTGCGTCTTCATGCGGAGGATGTCGAGCACGAAGATGTCGGCGTTGGCGAGGGCCTCGGCGAGCTGCGCGTCCTGCTCGGCGAGGCGCTCCTTCACGCGGCCACCCTCGGCCTTCACGAGGCCGTCGCGGCGCGACTTGAGCCAGTCGCGGGCGTGCTCGGAGAAGGGGTTGGCGGCGACGGCCTTCATGCGCTTGAGCTCGTCTTCCGCCGCCTGCACCGCCCCGATCGAGCGCCCGAGGCGCTCCTCGCTGCCCCAGGGGCGCCAGATCATCTCGGGGAGATCGGTGGCCTTCCCCTTTTCCATGTAGAGCCGGGCGGCGTCGAAGTTCTCGGCCTCCGACTTGCTCGACCACGCGGCGAGGGACTGGTGGACGGGACCGTACTTGTCCTTGAAGTGCTCGATCTGCGTCTCCGACTCGGGGAACTTGCAGATGAGGAACATCGCGTAGATGCGCAGCTGGTCGGCCTCGGGGAAGTACCACTTCGCGAAGAAGGACGTGTCGAAGGGGAGGAGTTGGCCGAGCGTGCCGTTGAAATCGTCGATGCGGAAGTGAGCCCAGGCGCGCTCGAACTGGGCCTGCGGCCAGAAGTCACTCGCGCGCGACACGCGAGAGTAGGCCTCGATGGCCCGGGGGAAGTTCCCAGCACCGAACCAGGTGCGGGCGAGATTGAGCTGCAGGCTGTCGTGCCAGCGAACATCCTTGTCGCGACCCGTCTTGGCGGCGGCCTCGAAGGCCGTGAGCGCAGCCTCGTGTCGCGACTGCTGGTTGAGGACAATCCCCTCCAGCACCTTGGCGTCGGGGTAGAGCGGGTCGCCCTCCTTGACCATCTTGAGCACGGCGGTGGCGGTGCCCCACTGCTCGCGGCGCACCTGTTCGCGCGCGGCGAGGAAGGCCATCTGCCCGCGGACGTCCTCGGTGCGGGCGAGGCCGAGGTTGCCGGCGAAGGGCGCCTCCAGGATCGCGACGTCGCCCACCTTCTCGGCGATTTGGAGCGCCACGGGCACCCGCTTGCTCACCTCCTCGACGTTGGTGTCGCTGGCGGCCTGGAAGGCCCGGGCGTAGGCGCAGAGCGCCGCGTAGGGCAATGACAGGTCGGCGAGGATGTCGCCGAGGCGCGCGTAGGCCTCGCCGTGGAACTCCGCGAGCGTCGCGTCGCTGGTGATGAGCACGAGCGCGTCGGCGGCGCGAGTCTTGCTGCCGGCGGCGATCTCCTGGTCGTAGGTGGCGAAGGCCTGGCCGCGTTGCTTCGCCTCCTTCTTGGTGAGCTCGGCCGGCTGGGCGGCGGTGGGCTTCTCGGGCTCCTTCGCCTTGTCGCCCTTCTTCGCGGCCACGGCGGGCGTCGCGAGCAACAGGGCGAAGAGCGGCAGCCAGCGCGTTTTCACTTGGTCTCCCCGAGGAGCATGCTGAGGCCGGCCGAGAGGGCCACGTTCTGCTTGAAGCCCCAGGTCTGCGACTGGGCGCGGTACTCGAGGAGCATGCTGTCGCGCAGTTCGAGCCGTACCATCGCCTTCTTCGAGGTGAAGAGGCGCGCGCCCACGCCGATCGGCACCGTGGGGGCGATGGCGATGTTCGCCTCCGGCAAGAGCGACTGCTCGACGGTGGCGCCGGCGCCGAGGAGCACGTACACGTCGTGGTGCAAGACCCGCTTGCCGCCGAGGTTCATCTTGGCGTAGATCGGCGTGTATTGCAGGTCGGCCTCGACGCTCCCGAGGTAGCGGTAGGCCTCCACCGCCACGCCGTAGGACGGACCTTCGAGCTCGGTGTACACCGCGTTGGGCAGGCCATAACCACCACCCACGCGCAGCTCGATGGCGGTGGTCTCGCTGAAGTGCTGGGCGCCCGCGAGGGCGAGCTGGGGCGCGATGGTGTAGCCGTCGAAGGGCATCACCCCGAGGGCGGCGCCGATCTCGAGCTTGTCTTCCTTCTGGAACAGCTGCTTCTGGACGACCTTGACCTCGGCGTTCTTGAGCACGCCGATGTCGAGCGTGTCTTTCCCAACCCCGTCGGCGGCGAGCGCGAGCGTAGCGAAGAGCGTCAGCATGGAATCAGGATCCTCGGCCTAGATGGGGAGTTCGCGGGGCGTGCCACCCAGCGGACGGTAGTAGATGCGCACGTCGGCGTTGTAGTCGGGGACGGCCGCGCCCTCGAAGCTCACCGCGTTCTCGGCCGCGTCGTAGGTCCACCCGTCGGACCACACGGCGGTGCCGTTCTCCACGGTCCCGCTGAGCAGCTCGGAGGCCTCGACCTCCTCGTCGTCCACGTACACGCGAATCGTCGCGACGTCTGGAATGCTTTGGAGCGGGAAGCTGGTGAGCTGGTTGTTGAGCAGGGCGCCGAGCTCGGTGAGGTTCTCGCCCCAGTCGGTCGGGGTGCAGTCCTCGTCGATCTTGGTGAGGTCGATGTACACGCCGCGAGTCTCGCTGGCGGCGGACTGGTAGCGCTCCACGCCCCAGGTCTGGGCGCTGTCGAGGCAGGAGCCGTCGCGGTCGTGGTAGGCGGGGCCGATCACCGCGAAGCGGACCACGTTGGGGAACTGGTCGAAGATCTCGAGGTAGGGCGTGATGTCGGGGTCGGTGTTGGGCAGGCGGCGGCTGCCGTCGCCCTCGTCGCTGACGATGACGATCACCGTGTTCGCGTCGGCCCGGAGCATGCCCTCGTTGGAGAGCTTGTCGGCCGGGACCAGGGGCGAGTCGTCGGCGAAACACTCCTCGGGCGGGTCGTCCACCGCGCGGCAGATCGCGTCGAGCGCCGACTCGAGGCCCTCCTCGTTGCCGGCACCCTCGTCGGTGACCCAGGTTTCACCCCCGCAGAGGCAGGTGAGGTACTCGCGGGTGACCTCCTTGCCCTCGGGGAGGGGGCAGGAGCCATCGTCGCCGGGGGTGTAGGAGGCGTCGGTCGCGAGATCGGCGTCTTTCCAGTACACCGTGTCGCAGAGCAAGGTCTCGCGGAAGGCGTCGGCGAGGCCCGCGTCGCCGCGCTTGAGCACCGGTCCCGTGAGCGTGCCCGCCTCGCCGGGGTCGACGTCGCCGGTGCCCGCCGAGGCGTAGTCGGCGCTCGTCGAGGTGATCGCCAACTGGTAGTCGATGATCGTGCCGGCGTCGGTAGACTCGCTGACGTAGTTGTTCACCGCGTCGCCGAGGCTGGCCCGGGGCACCTCGCTGCCCTCGGCGCTGGTGAGCACCGCGAGGAAGGTGTCGAAGTTCAGCGCCAGCGCGCTCGACTCTTCCTTCATCGACCCCGACGTGTCGATGACGAAGATGATGTCGGCGTTGTTGTTGAAGGTGGCCTGCTCGAAGCCGGTGACGCGGAACAGCTCGTAGCTGTTGCAGCCGGTGAACAGGAGAAGCGACGCCGCGAGCATCCCGGGCTCCTTGGGACGCGGCATCCTACCGCCCCCCCCAGGGGGCCGGCAAGCACGCCGTCTCGCGGCGAGGCACGGTCACATCTTCTTGACCATGGAGTTGACGGAGTTGAAGGTGCTCGTCACCTGGTGCGCGATGCGCATGCCCTTCTTCTGGTGGAACTTCAAGAGCTCCGACCAGATGTTGGTGATCTCGGCGCGCACCTGGGTGTAGTTGCGCCCGGCCACGAGGTCGCGGAGCTTCTCCACCGCCGGGGGTAGCTCCTGGTTGGCATAGCAGTCGACGATCTTCTGCACCGTCTCCGCGAGCTGCGCGTGCATCGGGTGCTCCACGGCGCCGGCGAGGGGATCCTCGTCGTGCATCGAGACGGCCTGGGGCAAGGACGGCGGCATGACCACGACGGCGGGCTCCGAGGCCGGGTCGTTGGCCATCTCCTCGGCGGTGGCGCTCGCGACGGCGGCGGCCACGACCTCGGCGGAGACGTGGGCAGTGCCGCTGGGATCGTCGTCGACCACCTCTACCACGTCGGCCGTGCTCTCCGGCTGGGCCTCGGCCTCGGGCTCGGCGTGTACCTCGCCGGCCACGGCGGCGCTTGGCTCGGCGTCGACGTCGGTGGCCGGCTCCGCCGCGTGGACAGGGGCCTCTGCCTCTTCCGCCGGGGCGCCGTCGTCGTTGGACGAGGCGGCCGCACCCGAGGCGCGGTCGTGATCGACGGCAGCTTCGGCGGGGGCCGCGGCGGCC
>VGRQ01000320.1 GCA_016875315.1 Deltaproteobacteria bacterium
TCCTCGATCACGCGCGGTCGGCCGTCCTGGATCACCGCTACCGCGGTGTTGGTCGTTCCGAGATCGATGCCGACGATCCTGCCCATCAGTGTTCCTGGCCGCGGCACTATACCAGGGCGCGCGCGCGCCCCTAGAAGAGCGTCAGCTGCTCGTCGCCACCACGCTGTGCTGGCTCGATTGGGTAGTTGCCGGTGAAGCAGGCGTCGCAGGTGCGCGATCCATCTTCTCCAGCGGCCTCGCGGAGCTGCTCGATCGACAGGTAGGCCACGCTGTCGGCGTCGAGGAAGGCGCGGATCCGCGGCAGGTCGAAGCGGTGCGCGAGCAGGTCTTCACGGTCTGGGGTGTCGATGCCGTAGTGGCAGGGGCCGGTCATCGGCGGCGACGACACGCGCACGTGTACCTCCACCGCCCCGGCCTGGCGCAGCATGCGGACGATCTTCTGCGAGGTGGTGCCGCGCACGATGCTGTCGTCGACCACCACCACGCGCTTGCCGCTGACGACGCTCCGGTTGGGATGGAGCTTCAGGCGCACGCCGAAGTCGCGGATTCGCTGGGTGGGCTCGATGAAGGTGCGCCCGACGTAGTGGGATCGGAGCAGGCCCACCGCGTAGGGAAGGCCGCTCTCCTCCGCGAAGCCGAGGGCGGCCGGCGTGCCGCTGTCGGGAACGCCGATCACCACGTCGGCCCGGGCCGGGTACTCGCGGGCGAGCACCTTTCCCATGCGCACGCGCGCCGGGTACACCTCGCGGCCGAATAGGTTGGTGTCGGGACGGGCGAAGTAGACGTACTCGAAGATGCAGGCCCGCCGCGGCTTGCGCGGGAAGGGTCGCAGCGAGGTGACGCCGTCCTCGTCGAGGATCAGCATCTCCCCGGGCTCGACCTCGCGCACGACGGTGCCCTGCACGAACTCGATGGCGCAGCTCTCGCTGGCGACGATCCAGGCGTCGCCGCGGCGGCCGAGCACCAGCGGGCGGAAGCCCCAGGGGTCGCGCGCCGCCACGAGCTTGTCGCCCGCCAGGGCCAGCACGCACCAGGCGCCGTCCACGCGGCCGAGGGCATCGACCAGCCGGTTGATGAGGGTCTTCTGGTCGCTGGCGGCCACCAGGTGCAGGATCACCTCGGTGTCGGAGCTCCGCCCGAAGATGGCGCCTCGCGACTCGAGCTCCTCGCGGAGCAGGCCCGCGTTGGTGAGCGTGCCGTTGTGGCAGATGGCGAGCTGTCCCTCGCGCCAGCGCACGAGGAAGGGCTGCACGTTGGCCAGCGTGTTGCCGCCGGCGGTGCTGTAGCGCACGTGACCGATGGCCGCGTCGCCGGGCAGGCTGCGGATGGCCGTCTCGTCGAACACCTCGTGGACGAGCCCGAGGCCCTTCACCTCGCGGCTGAGGCCGGCCTGGCGGGCCACGATGCCCGCGCCCTCCTGTCCCCGGTGCTGGAGCGCGTGGAGGCCGAGGTAGGCGATCCGCGCCGCGTCGGCGTCGCCCACCACGCCGAACACGCCGCACTCGTGGCGGAGGCTACCCATCCACCCACCGGGGGAAGGTGTCGCCCCAGGCCTCGCGCAGCGCCGCCACCGGCACCTTGATGTCGGCCACTTCCAGCCGCTCGCCGCCGGTCGCGCCGAGATGGCGCACCGGCAGCCCGGCGCAAGCGGCGAACACCTCCGCCTCGCGGGCGGGATCGTAGGCGACGATCGCCCGGCCGTGGTCCTCGCCGAACAACGCCGTGTCGCTGGTCGCGACATCGAATTGCCCGCCAACGTCGAGCGCGCACTCCGCCAGCGCCACGGCCAGGCCGCCGTCGCCGAGGTCGTGGGCCACCTCGACCAGGCCCTCGCGCACGAGTCGCCGCAGGGCGGCCCCGAGCGCGCGCTCGCGGTCGAAGTCCACCGGAGGCGCGTCGCCGGTCTTGCGCAGCCCGTGCATCGCGCGGATGAACAAGCTCGCGCCGAGGTGGGTCCCCTCCCCGCCGATCAGGGCCACGGCGCGCCCAGCCGTCCACCGGCCGCGGAGCCGGGGCGCGGCGCCCTCCCAGAGGCCCACCATCGCCAGCCCCGGCGTGGGGAGGATCGAGCTGTCGCCCGTCTCGTTGTAGAGCGACACGTTGCCGCTCACCACCGGCACCCCGAGCTCGCGGCAGGCCTCGGCCATGCCGTCCACGCTCTCCGAGAACTCCCACATCACCTCGGGTTTGCGGGGGTTGCCGAAGTTCATGCAGTCGGTGAGCCCGATCGGGTCGGCGCCCACGCAGGCGAGGTTGCGCACGCACTCGGCCACCTGTCCCGCCGTGCCCACCCGCGGGTTGGCGTACACGTGGTGACCGTTGCTGTCGGCCACGAAGGCAAGGTGCTTGGCGGTGCCCTTCACGCGGAGCAGCGCCGCGTCGAGCCCCGGCCCGATCTCGGTGTCGGTCCCCACCTGGTGGTCGTACTGGCGCCAGATCCAGCGCTTGTCGCTCACGTCGGGGTCGGCCAACAGGCGCAGGAGCGCCGCCGATCGATCCACCGGTGGCAGCGCGGGGACCGGCGGCGAGGCCGGGCGCGCCACCCGGGGACGGTCGTACTTCGGCGCCGCGTCGGTGAGGATGGGGACGGGGATCGCCGCCACCTCGGTGCCGTGCCAGGTGCAGCGCCACACGCCGTCGCCGGTGACGGTGCCCACCTCGGCGCAGCGAAGGTCCCACTTCTCGAAGACCTCGAAGACCTTCGCCTCGTGGCCGGGCTTGATCACCAGCAACATCCGCTCCTGGCTCTCGGAGAGGAGCAGCTCGTAGGGGGTCATGTCGCGCTCGCGCGTGGGCACCTGGTCGAGCGCGAGCAACAGCCCCGCGCCCGCGCGCCCCGCCATCTCCACGCTCGACGAGGTGAGCCCCGCCGCGCCCATGTCCTGGATGCCCACCAGCACGTCCATCGACATCAGCTCGAGGCAGGCCTCCAGCAAGAGCTTCTCCTGGAAGGGGTCGCCCACCTGCACCGTGGGGCGCTTCTCGTCGCTGTCGTCGTCGAAGCTCGCGCTCGCCATGGTGGCGCCGTGGATGCCGTCGCGACCGGTGCCGGCGCCCACGTAGAACACCTTGTTGCCTGCATCGCCCACCGTCCCGAGGAAGATCCGGTCGCGATGGACGATGCCCGCGCAGAAGGCGTTGACGAGGTTGTTGCCGTCGTAGCTCTCGTCGAAGCGCGTTTCCCCGCCCACCGTGGGGATGCCCATGCAATTGCCGTAGCCACCGATGCCGGCCACCACGCCGTGGACGAGACTGCGCGTCTTGGGATGGTCGAGCCGCCCGAAGCGCAGGCTGTCCATCAGCGCCACCGGGCGGGCGCCCATGGTGAACACGTCGCGGAGGATGCCGCCCACGCCGGTGGCCGCGCCCTGGTAGGGCTCGATGTACGACGGGTGGTTGTGCGACTCCATCTTGAAGCACACGCAGAGGCCGTCGCCGATGTCGACCACGCCGGCGTTCTCGCCGGGGCCGATCACCACGCGGGGTCCGGTCGTGGGCAGGCGCTTGAGGTGAATCCGCGAGGACTTGTAGGAGCAGTGCTCCGACCACATCACCGAGAACACGCCGAGCTCCGGCCAGGTGGGCGCCCGGCCGAGGCCGTCGAGCACCACCTGGTATTCCTCGGGCGAGAGACCGTGCTCGGCGACGATCGCCGGGGTGATCACCGGGTCGCTGGGGAGAGATTGACTCACGACAGCACCTCCGCCAGCCGCTCGAACACCACCTTGCCGTCGATACCGCCCACGCTCGCCTCCACGTAGCGCTCGGGGTGCGGCATCAGCCCCACCACGTTGCCGCGGGCGTTGCACACGCCGGCGATGTCGCGCGTGGCGCCGTTGGGCGCGCCACCGACGTAGCGGAACACCACCTGGCCCTCGCCCTCCACCCGCGCGAGAGTGTCGTCGTCGGCGTACCAGTGACCTTCCATGTGGGCGATGGGGATGCGGATGTCGACGCCGCCGTTGCGCGTGAACGGCGTGTCGCGACCCTCCATGTGGAGGGTGACGTCCTGGCAGAGGAATTTGAGCTTCGAGTTCCGCAGCAGCACGCCGGGGACAAGCCCCGCCTCGCACAGCACCTGGAAGCCGTTGCAGATGCCGAGCACCGGCCCACCGGCCTCGGCGAAGCGCACCACGTCTTGCATCACCGGCGAGAAGCGGGCGATGGCGCCGCATCGCAAGTAGTCACCGTAGGAGAATCCCCCGGGGAGGATCACCGCGTCGACATTCCCCAGCGAGGTGTCCTTGTGCCACACCGGCACCGCCTCCATCCCGTGGAGCGCCACCGCGTGCCGGGCGTCGGCGTCGCAGTTGCTGCCCGGGAAGGTGACGACGGCCACGCGCCGATTCAAGCGATCTCCACGCGGTAGCGCTCGATCACCGTGTTGGCGAGCAGCTTCTCGCACATGGCCTTTAGCCGGGCCTCGGCGTCGGGCCCCTCGTCGAGCTCGATCTCGAAGAACTTCCCGATGCGCACGCCCTTCACCTCGTCGAAGCCGAGGTGGTTGAGGCCGCCGACGACGGCCTTGCCGGCGGGGTCGTGTACGCCGGGCTTGAGGGTGACGTAGACCTTGGCGCGCATGGACGGGGCCTCCCGGGCAGGGGGGCGCGGCTATCACGGCGGTCGTACGGCGTAGAGGCCCGCGTACTCCAGGTGGCGCCCGAGGTGGGCCAGGAGCGGCTCCTCGACGACTTTCCCGGCGTAGTGGTCGCCCACGATGAAGCGGCCACCGCCGCTGTAGAGGCCCATGTGCCAGGTCCAGGCGGGCAGGCCGCCAAGCGTGGTGAGCGCGGGCTCGCTGGGGTTTTCCGTCCAGCCGAGGAGCAAGAGCACGTCGCCCGGGGCGAGCAGGGCGAGGTCGATGTCGCCGGCGAGCACGCCGTCGAGGCCGGGGGCGGGCTGGCCAAGCTGCCCCTTGGCCACCAGGGTGGTCGGGTTCACCGAGAGCTTCCTCCAGGGCCCGCGATCGGCCGAGGACCAGGCGAGGAACACCAGCCCCATGCAGTCGAGTTGCTCGCCTCGCCCCCCGAACCGGTAGGGGCGGCCGAGATACCGCCGCGCGGCCTCGACCAGCTCGGGGTGGCCCGCGAGCGGCGCCGGCGGCTCGACGGCGGCAGACTCGGCAACGGAGCAGGCGAGCAGCAGGATCCACATGGCGGCACCCCTCGAAGCACCGCAGACCACGGCGGGGCAAGCAGGTTCCCGGTCGGCTAGACTTCCCGCAGGAGACCCTCCCATGCGCCTGGCCCCTCTCGCCTTCTTCCTCGCCGCTTGCCCCGCCGACACCGACACCGGCAAGGACGGCGACACCGCCGACACTGCCGACAGCGGCGGGCCCGCTCCCGACCTCGTGAGCGACTGCGCCACCGCCGCCTGCGGGGGCGACCCCGTGGGTACCTGGGCCATCGTCGAGGGCTGCGCGCCCGACACCCAGACGGCGCTCGACTGGTGCGAGGAGGGCTACATGAGGGTGACCGGCTTCACCAACACGGGCACCCTCACCCTCGGCGCCGACGGCAGCTACGCCACGAGCTTCGATGGCGGCTCGGTGGCGCTGGAGATCTTCGTGGCCACCTCCTGCCTCGGCGGCGCCACCTGCGCCCAGCTCCAGGAGCAGGCGGAGCAGAACGTCCCCGGCGTGGTGTGTGTCGACAGCACCGGCGGCTGCACCTGCACCGCGAGCACCACCACCGATCCCGACAGCGACGCGGGCACCTGGACCGCCTCCGGCAGCGTCGTCACCTTCAGCAGCACCGACGACGGCAACGCCCAGAGCGCCGACTTCTGCGTCGACAGCGACGAGATGTGGATGCAGATGCGCGAGGGCGAGAGCGACATGCCCCTCGGCTTCGTGCTGAGCAAGGTGGAGTAGCAAGACCGGCCACCGGTGGGCCCCGGCGGGGGTCATCCCCCTCGATATGGGACACCAGAGCTACCCATCGGGCAAGAAATAGGACAGGGTGCCCTGGCCGCTCGGCCTCGCCACGGGCAAACGCCGATTTATCACTAAGGGTCGGGTCCCGTTCGAGCCGCACCCCGCCGTCTTGTCCCGTTTTTCGGTCGATGGGTCAGGCCGGTGTCCGAAAAACGGGGGGATGACCCCCCATAGGCGCTAACATTCTTGACGCGTCAATACTTTCGGGTGAGGGAGCGGCATGCCGACGACCGCGCTCGCCACCCCTGACTCGCCCCGCCCCCACGCCGACCTGGTCGAGGA
>VGRQ01000321.1 GCA_016875315.1 Deltaproteobacteria bacterium
CACCGCGCCGACGCCGCGCTCCTTGCCGGCGACGCCGCCAGCGCGCTGGCCGCGGCCTCCGATCCCTTCGTGTCGCGACTCGCTCCTCGCGCGCAGGCCCTCGGCGTCACCCTGCTCGACCCGCAGGTGGCGGCGGCGCGGGTTGCCGAGCTGCGCCGTACCGGCATCGCCGACGCGGCTGCCCACGTGTTCCTCGCCCGGTACTGGGAGCGGGCCGGCAACCGCCTGCTCGCGGCGCAGCACTTCGACCGGGCAGTGGAGCTGGAGCCGGAGCTCGGCCTGGCCCTCTACGAGAAGGGTCGCTTCTACGCCGATGCCAACGACGCGCAGGACCGCACCCGCAACGCCTGGGCCGACTACCTCGCCCTGGCGCCCACCGGGCCGCGCGCCGAGCGTGCACGGACTTCCCCCGCGCTCCACGGCGAGTAGCGGCTACACTGCGTCGTGATCCGGCTCATCCTCGTCGCGCTCACGGGCTGTCCCCTGCTCGGCACGGGCGACACCGGCGACGACCCGACCGTCGACGATGCCGACGGCGACGGCGTCGACGACGACGAGGACTGCGCGCCGGACGACGCCTCGGTTTACCAGGGCGCGCTCGACGCCTGCGACGGGAGCGACAACGACTGCGACGGCAGCGTCGACGAGGACAGCACGCTGGTCACCGTCTACCGCGACCAGGACGTCGACGGCTACGGCGACCCGGCGTGGACCACCACCGCCTGCACCATCGACCGCGGCTGGACGCTCGACAGCACCGACTGCGGCCCCTCCGACCCCACCATCTACCCGGGCGCGCCGGAGCAGTGCGATGGCGACGACCACGACTGCGACGGCCTGGTGATGGAGGCCGACAGCACCGACCTCGCCGACTGGTGGGCCGACGACGACGGCGACGGCTACGGGGCCGGCGACCCGTCCCCCGCCTGCGAGCCGCCCGCGGGCTTCGTCGGCAACGCCGACGACTGCGACGACACCCGGGCCGACGTGTCTCCCCGCGCGCCCGAGGTGTGCGACGACGCCGACTGCGACGGCGAGGACTGCGACGAGGACTGCGACGGCCTCGCCGACGACCTCGACGACTGGGTGGCGGGCGGTCAACCGTGGTACCCCGACATGGACGGCGATGGCTGGGGCGACGCCGCCGCCGAGCCGGTGTGGACCTGCGAGGCCCCGCGCGACCACGTGGCCCTGTCCCAGGACTGCGACGACGCCGATGGGCTGGTCTTCCCCGGGAACGTCGAGCTCTGCAACGGCGTGGACGACGACTGCGACGGCACCGTCGACCGCGACGCCGCCGACGCCTTTTCCTGGTACGACGACGACGACGGCGACGGCTACGGCGACGCGAGCGTGGCCACGACGGCTTGCGACGACCCCGGCGGTGCATCGCGGCTCCCCACCGACTGCAACGACAACAACGACACCATTCATCCCGGTGCCGACGAGACCGACTGCGACAGCAGCGTCGACATGAACTGCGACGGGTTCGCGGGCACCATCGACAACGACGGCGATGGCTACCGGGCCTGCGAGGAGTGCGACGATGGCGACGCGGCGGTGAGCCCCGTCGCGAGCGAGGTGTGCGACGGCGTGGACAACGACTGCGAGGGCACCGTCGACGAGGACGCCACCGACGCGCTCACCTGGTACGTCGATAGTGACGGCGACGGCTACGGCCACCGCTGGCGCAGCACCGAGGCCTGCGACCGCCCCCTCGGCTACGTGAGCGACAACACCGACTGCGACGACGACACGCGCACCACCTACCCGGGCGCCGCCGAGACCTGCACCACCGCCGGCGACGACGACTGCGACCTGCAGTCGAACGAGATCGGCGCCATCGCCTGCCTCGACTGGTACAGCGACGGCGATGGCGACGGCTACGGCGACAGCTCGCTCTGCGCCTGCGAGGCGGTGGGCGACTTCGAGGTGCGATCGGGCGGCGACTGCGACGACGAGGCGCCGCGCGTGTACCCCGGTGCCCCCGAGACCTGCGGCGACGCGATCGACCAGGACTGCGACAGCATCGATCTCGACTGCACCCTCGCCGACGCCGACGCCACCCTCATCGGCGTGGAGGGCGACGACGAGCTCGGCCTCGTGGCGGCCCCGGCGCCCGACACCGACGGCGACGGCTACGCCGAGATCATCATCGGCGTGCCGGGAGACGATCGCACCTTCGGCGTGGCGAGCAACGCGGGCGCCGCCTACTGGTTCGACGGCCCCTTTTCCGGGACGGCGGTGCTCAGCGGCGAGCTCGGCAGCTGGTGGGGCACCGACCCTGGCGAGGGCGCCGCCAACGCGGTGTCCAACGCCTATGACTGGGACGGCGACGGCGACTACGAGATCGTGGTTGGCTCCGAGGACAACGAGGAGTCGGGCACGCGGACGGGGAGGGCCTACCTCGTGGAGCTGTCCACCGGCGTCAAGGCGCTCTCCGACACCAGCAAGCTGGTCTACGGCGCCGACGCCCACGACCACGTGGGCACCGAGGCGATGCTGGGCAGCGACCTCGACGACGACGGTCGCGCCGAGCTCGTCACCAGCGCTTCCGGCCGCGACGACGGCGGCAGCGAGGCGGGCGCGGTCTACATCTTCGACAGCGCCCTCTCCGGCAGCGTCAACGCCATCACCGCCGACCACGTCATCGACGGCGACACGCAGGCGCGCCTCTCGGTGCTGCCACCCGAGCCCGCCGATATCGATGGTGACGGGATCGACGACCTGGTGGCCGGCGGCTGGGGCGGCACCGGCGACGCGTCGGAGTCGGGCGCGGTGTACGTGTTCCTCGGCCCCATCCGTGGCGACACCACCGTGGCCGCGGCCGACGCCACCCTCGGCGGCGAGGCCTACAAGGACAAGGCTGGCGCCGATCTCGACATCTACGACCTCGATGGCGACGGCGCGCTCGACATGGTCATCGGCGCGCCCGGCAACGACGCGACCGCCGCCGACGCCGGGGCGGCGTACTTCCTGCTGGGCCCGGTGACCGCCGACATCTCGCTCGCCCGTGCCGACGCGGTGCTCACCGGCGCTGCCGCCGACGACGCCCTCGGCACCAGC
The DNA here is from genome assembly GCA_016875315.1 of Deltaproteobacteria bacterium. Lineage (GTDB taxonomy): Bacteria > Myxococcota_A > UBA796 > UBA796 > SXON01 > SXON01. The sequence goes on from VGRQ01000321.1 coordinate 3,067, forward strand.
GTGGCGATCGTCGACCTCGAGAACAGCGGCACCGCCAGCGTGTTTGTCGGCGCGCCCGGCAGCGACACCGCCTATGCCGACGGCGGCGAGGTGTTCCGGTACAGCGGGGTGCCACGGGGCACGATTCCCGCCGCCGACGCCAGCACCAGCTACCCGGCGGAAGGCGCCGACCACGCCACCGGCTCCGCCGTGTTCCGGCTCGGCGACGTCGACGGCGACGGCGCGGACGACTGCCTCGTGGGCGCGCCCGGCTACACCTACGGTGGCCTGCTCACCGGCGCTTTCTACCTGCTCTAGGGAGCCGCGAAATGGACATCACCCCCGCCTCCCTCGCGTTCGGTCTCATCGCCGGGAGCGCCGGACTCGCGACGCTGCAGATCGGCCGGCGCCGAAGTGAAGTGCGCAAGATCGCCTGTGGCGTGGCGCTCATGGGGCTCACGTTCGTCGTCGGTTCAACGTGGTGGAGTTGGCTGCTCGCCCTCGTGGTCCTGGGGGCCGCCTACTACCCCTAGGTGCCGGTAGACGACCAGCTTCGCAGGCCGTGGCTCCACGCCGCATAGCCGAGCGAGAGCGTGCCCAGCGCGACCAGCGGCGTGGCGAGGGCGTAGGGCAGCCAGGCATCGGTGCCGAGGAAGAACGACGCCGGGTAGAACCCCGCGAAGGCCAGCGGCAGGCCGAACGTGAGGAGCCAGCGGAGCGGCGCGCCGAAGAGGTCGATGGGGTAGCGATTGAAGATGGCGAGGTGCGACACCAGCCCCACCGCCGTCCCCCGGTGATGCAGGCGGAGCCCCACCGACACGAAGCCGATCAACAGGCCGCCGAGCGTGAGCGTGGCCGCCATCAAGAAAACGGGCAGCGGGAGCCAGCGCCAGTGCGGCACGCCCTCGATGCCCGGCGCGGCCCAGCCCATCACGCCGAGGCCCACGAGGATCACCGAGATGTCGTCGATACCGAGGTTCTCGGCGAGCAGTTGCCCGAGCGGGTTCGCGGGACGTAGCAGCGTGCGGTCGAGCTCACCGCCGAGGATGTAGCGGTGGTTGGCCACGAACAAGCCGCCGAAGAGCAGGTACAAGAGGCCGATGGCGCACTCGGCGAAACCCCAGGCGAACACCATCTGCTCGCGCGACCACGCGCCCATCCGGGGCACCTTGTCCATCAGCGCCAGCAGGAAGACGAGCCCGGTGGAGACGATGAGCACGTTGGAGAGCGCGCTCGCCACGAGGTCGCCCCGGTAGGCGAGGGCCGCCTTCAACCGCTGCTGCCCCAGGACCAGGAAGATCGACACGCCGCCGACATAATCCGCGCCCGCGCCGGGGCCGCTCTTGGTAGAACCGCCTCGTGCGCGTCATCGTCAACGCCGACGACCTGGGCCTCTCCACCGGGGTCGACGGGGCCATCCTGTCGGGACTCGACGAGGGGTGGCTGTCGGACGCGAGCGTGATCGTCACCGGGCCGAGCTTCGTCGACACCAGCGCCGCCCTGGCCGGTCGCGCCGTGGGCCTTCATGTCGATGTCTCCGAGTTCCCGCCCCTCACCCGCGCGCTCGACAAGTGGCTCCCCGGTCGACCAGTACACTGGCCCCTCGGGGCGCGTGCCGCGCTGGTGGCCGAGATGAACGCCCAGGCGGAACGCCTCCTGCAAACCGGAGCTCGTATCAGCCATATCGACAGTCACCAGCACCTCCACTGGCAGCCGGTGGTGCTCGACGCCGTGGCCAGCGTGGCGAAACAGCATGGCGTTCGCTGGGTGCGCGGCGTGGGCGCCGTCCCGCCCGTGGGCCTGCGACGGATGGCGAGGGCCCATGCCACGGGCACGCGCCTGCGGCTGGCCGGGCTGTGGAGCAGCGACGGCTTCGGCCCCGCCGCGCGGGTGAAGATGGCGCTGGAGAGCGGCTGGCGCGTCGACACGCTGGAGGTGATGTGCCACCCGGGTCGCGACGAGCCGGTGTACGCCGACGAGATCGACTGGCTCCGCTCCGACCCCTGGGCACACTTCGGCGTCGTGCTCTGCCCCTACCAGGGCCTCGCGTAGATCTCCGCGTACCGGGCGGCGATACGCTCCCAGCTGAGGGCGGCGTCGAAGCGAGCGCGGACCGCCTCGGGGGGCACCAGCAGCGCCCGGTCGACGGCGGCGGCGAGCCCCTCGGCATCGCCCACGGCGAAGGTGGTGGGCAGGGTCCCGAGCAGGCGGCGCCACGGCGGGATCGCGCTGAGCACCGGCACGCACCCGCTGGCCATCGCCTCCATCGGCGCGCGGCCACACACCTCGCGGACACTGGCCTGGACGAGGCAATCAGCGCCCGCGAGCAACTCTGCCACGCGCTCCGGAGGTGCGTCGCTGTGTCGCACCGTGGGGACGTCGCCGGTGGGCGGCGGCGTGCCCTCGCGCCACGCGAGGTGCAGCACGACGCCCGGGTGACGCTCCATCACCTTCCGGGTGCCCCGGAGGGTGGTGTCGAAGTCTTTCACCGGATGGAAGCGGCCAAGGTGAAGCATGGCGGGCGACCCCGGCAGGCGGGGCCCGCGCCGGAAGGGGAGCTGGCTCGAGAGCTCGAAGACCTCCTCCACCTGCCCAGCGGCCAGCGTGCCGTTCGCGATCCACGGCTCGGCTTGCTCGCGAGTGGTGAAGCAGGCGCGCACGCGGCGGAGTGCGCCGGCCTCGACGGGCCACCGCAAGGCCGAGCGCACCGCCGCGCCGCCGTGGAAGGTCGCGACCACCGGCGCGATGGCACCGAGCGCGCGGAGCGTGGGGTAGGCAACCAGGTCGAAGCTGTGGACGCGGTCGGGGCGGGCCTCGGCCACGGCCTCCACCAGCGATCGCGCCACGGAGTGCGCGGCGGGGAAGGGGCGCCAGCGAGTTGACCACCTCGCAAGCCTGGTGCTTCGCGAGGGCGGGACAACCACCAGGTCTACTTCTTCATGTCGCGACCTACTGGCGACGGGACCCTCCTGCACCACCGTCACGCGCAGGCCGAGGCGAGCGAGCGCCAGGGCGAGGGGCGCGTGCATCGTGTCGCCGTGGCGGGGGTCGAACCAGTCCGCGCCCGCCCGGGGGCTCCAGTGCAGGTTGGCGAGGACGACGTGCAAGCGACAGCAAGTAATCAGGCAACACCTCGCCACTCGCCCG
>VGRQ01000322.1 GCA_016875315.1 Deltaproteobacteria bacterium
GCTGGTGGTCTTCACCGCCGACCACGGCCACCACCTCGGCGACCACGGGTATTACTACCATCACGGCGAGTTTCTCTACGAGCCGGGCATGCGCATCCCGCTGGTGATGCGTTGGCCCGGCCACGTGGAGGCGGGAAGCACTGTCGACTACCAGGTGCGGAGCATCGACATCATGCCCACCGTGCTCGGCTTGATTGGCGTCAAGCAGAAGGGCATGGACGGCAAGGACGCGCTCAAGGACGCGCCGCCGCTGGCCATCCTCGAGACGGATATCTCGTATTTCAAGGAGAACACCCGCCGGTACATCAAGGGCGTGAAAGGCAAGGTGCGCGGGGTGCGGACGGCCGACTGGAAGCTCATCTACAGCCCGCGCAACGGCGAGGGCAAGTGGGAACTCTACGACCTGCGCGTCGACCGCGAGGAGCTTCACGACCTCGTCAAGGCCGGGCAGGCGCCGAGCGAGGTGATGTTGCCGCTGATGGCGGCCCTCGGCGACAGCCTGCCGAAGAAGGAAAAGGAGTCACTGGTGAAGATCGGCAACCACTTCGACCGGATGCCCACCGGCGCCGCCGCTCCGGAGACGGGCGAGGCGAGTGACACCGATCCCATGTCGGAGACCGACCGCGCGATGCTGAGGAGCCTCGGGTACGTGGAGTAGGGGCGGCTCTTCAGGCCTTGACGACGGGAACCCCGTAGTCCGCGAATATCGGGTCGCGTGTGACCAGCGTCAGCCTCTCGACTCGCGCCTGCGCGATGAGTAGGCGATCGAAGGGATCTCCATGATGCGGCGCCAGTCGCCCGACCTCCAGCACGTGGGGCAGCGTGACGCCCAGCGAGTGGGCCGCGAACTCGCGTTCGAGCTCCCTGCAGATGTCCTCTACGGTGCGGTGCAGAGTGATCTTGCCAAGGGCCGCCTTGATTACCAGTTCCCACGGGCTCACGACGCTCAGTCGGACCTCATCGGCGCCGACGATTGCCTGGCGGGCGCCCGCGGAGAGCGCCTCCGGCTCGGACAATGCCCACAGCGCGGCGTGGGTGTCGAGGAGCAGCCTCATCGGGCAACGAAGTCGAGATCGTCGACGGAAAGCGGCTCGTCGAAGTCGCTACGGACCGTGACGGCGCCGGGCATCGTCCCGAAGCGTCGGCGCGGTGTAGCCACGACCCGCACGAGGCGAGCCACGGGATGACCGTTGCGCGTGATGACCACCTCCTCGCCGGCCTCGACGGCGTCGAGCAGGCGTGAGAGGTGGGTCTTGGCGTCGTAGACGGAGACGGGGTCCATGGCTCGAGGTTACCCTTGACCAGAGTTCTGGTCAAGGGCTTGGCGGTCCAACGGTGGCCCTCGCTCGAGTCAGCGCACCGCGTTCAGCAACACCGGCTCGAACGGAGTCGAGGAGATCCCGTTCCTAACCCGGGCGGCTCGTCACCCCTCAGAAACAAATCTGCGCGTACCCCGCCGCCGACTCGTTGTTGTCCTCGTGGCACTCGTCGACCTGCGACAGGCTGCTGTTGTCGCCGCCGTCGACCATCGCCATCACGTCGTAGAGGGGGACGGGCACGCCGGACAGGTGGATCTCCAGCGCGTCGGACTTCGTCCCCTGGGTGACGGTGGTCGACCATGTCTCCGTGTGGAGCAGCACCCAGCCGCTGTCGGTGTCGCCCCAGATCTCGAGGTCGAAGGGGTCTTCCACGTCGTTGTAGCCCTGGTTGGCCACCTGCACCCACACCCACACGTTGCCCTGGTCGCACTCCACGTCGCACACGTCGACGATGTCGGCGAAGAGGTCGGGGCCGGAGTAGCCCTCGCCGGGGGTCAGGTCGCCGGAGCGGTAGTTGTTGTACGTGAGCCAGTTGGTCTCCTCGTACTGGGGGATGGAGCCGTCGTCTTCCACGTTGGTGATGCTGTAGCCGTGCTGGTTCCAGATGCGGCGGCCGGGGCGCCAGCTCGCGTCGGCGTCGCCGTACACCGTCACCCCGGTGTAGGAGCCCCAGGAGCCGGGCGTGTGGCAGGCGGCGATGTCGGCGGAGCCGTCGCCGGTGATGTCGGCGATGGTGGGGTACTCGAGCCAGGTGTTGTTGGAGTGGTAGGCCTCCTGCATCTTCACGTCGCCGTCTTCGCCGTCGAACACCCACACCCAGTGCTCGTCGGCGTACACCACGTCGGCCACGCCGTCGCCCTCGAAGTCGAACACCGAGCTGCCGGTGTTGCCGGAGGAGGGGTCGGTGGTCCCGGTGTACTGCCAGAGCACGTCGCAGTCGCTCTCGAACACGGTGTAGGTGGAGTTCGCGGCCACGCCGATCTCGGCCTCGCCGTCGCCGTCGAAGTCGGCCACGGTGGGGGGGCCGCCGTAGCTGGCACTGGCGGAGGGGATGGAGGTGCTGCACAGCACGGTGCCGTCGTCGTCGATCACGCGCATCTGCGCGTCGCCGGTGACGACGATCTCGCCGTAGTTGTCGCTGTCGAAGTTGCCGACCGCCGGGTAGCCGTCTTGCCCGCCGTTGTACCAGATGGCGTTGCCGTCGATGTCGTAGAGGGCGTTGCCGGCCACCACCTCCAGCTCGCCGTCCTGGTCGATGTCGGCGGCCACGCCGGCCGAGCCCACGTTCGACGAGGAGCCGGTGCCGTAGTCGCCCTGGCCGATGACGTTGCCGTCGTTGTCGATGATGCAGTTGCCGATGATCACCTCGGGCTCGCCGTCGGCGTCGAGGTCGTGGATCGAGGGGGCGTCGCTGGTGGCATCCATGTGGCCCGAGCAGCCGCTGGTCGACCACACGTCGTTGCCCTCGTTGTCGAACACCTCCACCCCGGCCGAGGTGGCGGCGATCACCTCCACGCGGCCGTCGTCGTCGAGGTCGCCGCAGGCGGCGCCGCCGGTGATCTGGATGCCGCCGCTGCCGGCCGTGCCCCACAGCTCGCTGCCGTCGTCGCCCGACAGCGCGCGGAGCACGCCCGGCGAGTAGGTGATGATCACCACGTCGGCGATGTCGTTCTCGTCGATGTCGCCGTCGCCGTCGTCGTCGGTGAGGGGGCAGACGATGGGCTGCATCATGCAGCTACTGGACGAGCCGTTGTAGCTGAAGCTCTGCGTGTCCCAGAGCACCACCGGCGTGAAGGTGCCGGGCGTGGGCGCCTCCTGGTAGCACTCCTCCACCTGGGGCACGGTCGAGCCGGCGAAGAACTGCGACTCGCATTCCGGGGGGTCTTCCACCGTGCCGCCGCCGCTGTCGTCGCCGTCGCCGGTGTCCTCGGTGTCGACCGGGGGCTTCCAGTCGCCGCCGGAGTCGAAGGGGACCTCTTTCTCGTCGTCGGTGCCGAGGTCGTTGTCGATGTTGCAGGCGAGGAGGAGGAGGAGGGGCAAGTGGCGCATCGGTCGAGCCTCGGGCGGCAGTGTATACGCTGCCCGGCGGCTCGGCGTGACGCCCCCTCAGATGCCGGCGAGCAGCATCAACTCGTGGACGCCCGCGCTGCAAAGCGCCGATGCGGGGATGGTGAGCACCCACGCCCACAGGATGCGACGGGTAACGCCCCACGACACCGCCGAGAGCCGGGTGGTGGCCCCGGCGCCCATGATGGCGCTGGTGATGCAGTGGGTGGTGGAGGTGGGCACGCCGAGCACGCTGGCGAACTGGATCACGCTGGCGGCGGCGGTCTCCGCCACGCAGCCGTGGATGGGACGGAGCTTGAAGATCTTGCTGCCCATGGTGTGGATGATGCGCCAGCCGCCCATCGCCGTGCCGAGGCCCATCGCCACCGCGCACGACACCACCACCCAGGTGGGCACGGGGAACTTGCCGCCCACCGTCTCGGTGCCGTGGTAGCTCAAGAGCGCCATCGTGATCACGCCCATCGACTTCTGGGCGTCGTTGGTGCCGTGCGAGAGCGCCATGAAGCCGCTCGACAGGAGCTGTAGTCGCCGGAACACCACGTTGATCCGCGTCGGCGGGATGCGACGGACGGCCCAGGTGACGCCGATCATCGACACGAAGGCGGCGCCGAAGCCGCCGATGGGGCTCAGCACCAGCGCCGCGAGGACCTTCTCCACGCCGGCCGCCTGGATGCTCCCGGGCCCGGCCACGGTGACCGCCGCCCCCACGAGCCCGCCCACGAGCGCGTGGGACGACGACGAGGGGATGCCGAACCACCACGTGAGCAGGTTCCACACGATGGCGCCGATGAGCGCCGCGAACACGAGGTGCTGGCTCACGACGTTCGGGTCGAGGAGATCCTTGCCGATGGTGCTCGCCACGGCGGTGCCCATGAAGGCACCGACCAGGTTGAGGACCGCTGCGAACAGCACCGCCGTGCGCGCCTTCAACACGCCCGTGCTCACCACGGTGGCGATGGCGTTGGCGGTGTCGTGGAAGCCGTTGATGAAGTCGAACACCAGCGCGGCGACGACGACGAGGACGAGCAGCGTGAAGGTGGTCATCGGCTAGCCGTTCTTGATGACGACGGCCTCGAGCACCGTCCCCACGGAGGCGCACCGGTCGACGGCGTTCTCGAGACCCTCGAGGAACTCCTTGTGCTTGATCAGGGTGATCGCGTCTTTCTCGCGGGTGAAGAGATCGCCCAGGCGGAGGCGGAAGATCACGTCGGCCTCGTGCTCCATGTAGTGGAGCGCCTGCACCGACAGGCGGATCTTGTCGTAGTCCTTGGGGTTCTTCAGCAGGCCAACCCCGAGCACGCATTGCTCGGTACACTTCACGAGGATGTCGCCCAGCTCCCGGGAACCCTCGGGGAGGGTGTCCATCTGGTGTACGGTGAGGTGGCTCGCGGTGGCGGCGATGAAGTCGGAGACGTTCTCCACCGCCGAGCACAGGTGGTAGAGGTCCTCGCGGTCGATCGGGGTGACGAAGGTGCGATCGAGCGCGTCATACCGAATCGCAGTGAACACATGACTGTTCAATCGTCCTCGGGCCACCAGTGGTAGTGGCAGAGCGCGTGGATGCTCTCGGGGTGGAGCTGCAGGTGGTTGCATCGTTCGTCGATCCGCGCCTCGAGCGTCGCCAAGTCCGGGAAGGTGCGATTCGCGATCACCTCGTTGATAAGAGGCCAAATTCGCTCGGCAGGTTGCAGCTCGGGCGAGTATGGAGGCAGGAACGCCAGGTGGACGCCTTCCGGCACCACGAGGTCCTTCGCGCGGTGCCAGCCTGCACCGTCCAGCACGACGACGGCCCGCCGCCCGGGTCCAAGCTCGGCGACCCCGGCGAAGTCGGCCAGCACGGCGCTCATCGCGGCGGCATTGACAGTTGAACCGACGAAGTTCACCGTCTCGCCCGTCGATGGGCGGACGAACGAGTACAGGTATGCCCACTGGTACACCCGCTTGGACGAGCAGCCCGGGCGTACCCCCTTTTTCGCCCAGACCCGTCGCATGGTCGGGATCAGCCCGAAGCGCGCCTCGTCCTCGGCCCAGACCTCGACCCTGGCGGCCGGGTGTTGCCGAGCGATGTCGTCAAGAATGCCTTGAAGCCCCCCTTTTTGAAGGCCTCCCCGGCCTCCTTGTCTGCTCCGGGGTGCGCTGGCCGGGGCACCTGTCTCGTGAACCCCAGCCTGCGAAGGTAGTTATTGCCGGTCGATGGGTCGATCTCCTCCGCGCCGGTGTGCTCGGCGATCCAAGCGGCGACCTTCGGCCCGGTCCAGAGGCCGCCGTCGGGAGAATCACCCTGGATGGCGGTTGAGAGCTCGGCCTCCTGCTCGGCGGTGAGCAGGCGCTCGCGACCGTTACCCTTCCGGCCGTCCCGCAGCCCGGCTGCGCCATCCTGGTTGTACCGCGTCACGGTTCGCCGCACCCAGGCCGACGACCGGCAGCACACGGCCGCGATATCGCTGGTTGAACGCCCGGCCTGCTTCAGCATCACCGCCTGCCAGCGCAGGCGCTCGTCGGCGTCCTTGCAGGACTTGAAGGCGCGCTCGACCTCCCGCGGAGTCATCCGCGGGGAAACACGTAGGATGAAGGCCATGATTTCCTCGGAGTTAGGCTAACCAGGGCGCTTCTGTATGTCCAGGTCGAACTCCGCTTTTTTCAATTCCAGGGGGTATCACTCATCTCCTTCTTGGCGCGGTCGCCCGCGTGCTCGGCCTCGCGGATGCGCTCCACGAGGATGAGCTGCTGGTCGCGGCCCTGCCGCCCGGGTGAGCTCGGCGAACAGCTTGGCGGCGTCGTC
>VGRQ01000323.1 GCA_016875315.1 Deltaproteobacteria bacterium
GGCCTGCGGCCACCCTCCCCCGCGAGCGGGGGAGGGACGCTGGCGCGATGTCGTTGTCCATGTCGATGTCGATGTCCTGCGGCCCCCTCCCGGCCTTCGACCACCCTCCCCCGCGAGCGGGGGAGGGACGCTTGGGCGATGTCCATGTCCCCGTCGATGTCGATGTCGATGTCCTGCGGCCCCTTCTAGGCACTTGGCCCCCTCCCGCCCTTCGGGCACCCTCCCCCGCAAGCGGGGGAGGGACGCTGGGCGATGTCCTCCGGCTACCCTCTCACCCCAGCAGGAAAGACATCACTCCTCCAGGTAGCCCAGCGCCTCGAGCTGCGCCTGGTCCATCTCGGACAGGACGTTGTCAGGCTTCAGCTCGCCGGTGAGCCCAGTGGCCAGCGCCGCCAGTCGCGCCGACATCTCCGTCGTTTTCTCGGGCATCGCCGCGGCGAGATCCTGCGATTCCCCGGGGTCGAGGAGCGTGTCGTAGAGCAGGGTCGCGTCCTCGCGGCCGGTGTAGTCCTGCTTGATCGACAGGAACTTGAAGCCGCCCTCGAGCAGGGCCTGTCCCACGATGCGGCGGGGCCAGTTGATGTCGAAAACCATCGACCGCTCGCTCGCCTCGCCGAGTCGCTGCCCATCCAGGGCGGGCACGTCGATCCCGTTCGCCGCGAGCACGGTGGGCGCGATGTCCATGAGCGACACCGGGGTGTGGTCTTGCCGCCCCTCGGACTGGCCCGGGAGCTTCACCATGAGCGGCACGTTGAGCACCTCGCGGTGCAGGGAGTAGCCGTGGGAGAAGCCGCCGTGCTCGAACATCTCCTCGCCGTGGTCGGCGGTGAGCACGATGGTGGCGGCGTCGTAGCGGCCGGCCGCGCGCAGCGCGTCGAACAGCTCCGCCACCTCGCCGGTGGTGTAGCGGATGGCAGTGTCGTACTGTTCCTGGAGGCTGCGCAGGTGACGGTCGGTGATTCTCTCGCGCGCCGAGAGCTTCCCCTCCTTGAGGATCTTCCGCATCACCGGCCCGTAGTATTCGAAGGCAGTGCTCGGGGCGCGCCCGAGCACGTCGTCGCGCCGCTCGCTCGGCACCTTGTAGGGGCCGTGGCAATTCATCGGCTGCAAGTAGAGGAAGAAGGGGCCGGGTTGCTCCACCATCCACGACTTCGCCGCGCGCGTCATGCGTCCCGCGTGGGGGTAGCCGAGCACCTTCCCGGTGTTGCGGGTGAACTGGTCGAAGCCCTGGTCGAGCGCGTGCTTCGGGGCCACGCTCACGTTGTAGGAGTAGGCGGCGGTGCGCCAGCCGGCCCGGCGGAACTGCTCGGGGAGGGTGTCGATCGCCTCGGGCAGCACGTCGCCGGGATGGCGAAGCTGGTGCCGCAGGGGGTGCAAGCCGGTGAGGATCGCGGCGGTGCTCGGCACCGTCCACGGCGAGGGGGCCCAGGCCTGGGTGTAGAGCGTGGCCGTGGCGGCGAAGCTCGCCAGCGCCGGGCTGGTGTCCAGCGGGTAGCCGTACTGCGACAGGTGGTCGGCGCGCAGCGTGTCGAGCACCACGATCACCACGTCGCCGCCCGCGCTTCGATAGGGCTCCGGGTACGCCCGCTCCGTCGTCACCTGGACCTCCTCCCGGAAGAGGGAGCAGGCCAGCAAGGCAAGCAACACTCAAGCCCCCCGGGCGGCGATGGACTGCGCGAACAACTTCTTGCCTTCCTGGTCGTAGAAGCTCACCGTCATGTCGAGCGACTGGTGGTCGATCTCCACGATCCCGAAGAACTGGAGCCCCATCGAGGGCGGCATGCCGCGCTCGAGGTCGCGGTCGATGCTCGCCCACTCGGTGCGGGGGCCGAAGGTGTCGTCGAGGTCGTGCAGCGTGCCAGTGCCGGCGTTGAAGGGGCCGGCCATGAACTCCCAGAAGGGATCGAAATCGCGGAACTGCGCGCGTTCCGGCGAGTAGTGGGTGGCGGTGGCATAGTGCAGGTCGGCGGTGAGCCACACGGTGTTGCGGACACCGTGCTTCTTGATGTGTGACAGGATGTTGGCGATCTCGATCTCGCGGCCGCGAGCCTCGCCGTTTCCGTTGGTGGCGTTGTCGGTTACCTTGTCTTCACCGCGGGTGAGGATGCCGAGCGGCATGTCGTTGCAGATCACCTTCCAGGTGGCCTTCGAGGCGCGTAGCTCGTGCTTGAGCCAGTCACGCTGCCCGAGCCCCAGCCACTCGGCGCCGGGCCCATAGCACTTCTGCTTGCCGGTAGAGTTGGGGCCGCGGTAACTCCGGGTGTCGAGCATGAACACGTCGAGCAGGGGGCCGTAGCTCAGCTTCCGGTAGATGCGCTGGCCGATGATCGGGGTGTACTCGAAGAAGGCCCGGCGAGCGCGGGCAATCAGCGGGTCGACGCTGTGTACCTCGTAGCGAGGGTCTTTCACTGGCGCGCCGGGGAACCAGTTGTTCTTCACCTCGTGGTCGTCCCACATGTGGAACATGGGCACCTCGGTGAGCAGGGCGCGGAAGTGGTCGTCGATGTGGTTGTAGCGGAAGCGGCCGCGGAACTCCTCCAGCGACTGGGCCACTTTCCCGGTCGCCGGGGTGACGAGGTTGTTCCACGTGGAACCGTCGTGACATTCCTTCCGTTCCTGGTACACGCTGTCGGCGTACACGAGGTCGCCGCAGTGAACGAGGAAGTCGGGCTTCGACTGCCGGATGCTGTTGAAGATCCGCATGCCGCCGAAGTCGTCGTTGATGCCAAAGCCCTGGCCGCCGGTGTCGCCGCCCCACGCGAAGCGGATGTCGCGACCGGAGCCGGCGGTGCGGAAGGCGCCGACCATCCACTCGCCGCGATCGCCCTCGAGGTCGAAGGTGGCGCGCCAGTACACGGTGCTGGCCCGGGGAAGGTCGTCGAGGCGGAGCTTGCCGCAGAAGTCAGTACGCTCGCTCGCCCAGGGGCCCACCACCTCGCGGGCGCCGCTGAAGTCGGGGTTGTTGGCCACCTGCACCACCATCCGCCCCGGCCGCCGCCCGTGTGCCCAGAAGGTGGCGCCGCTCGTTCCCACGTCGCCCACGGCGAGGGAGCGCGGGTAGAGCCGGTCGCTGGCGTCGGCCCAGGCCACGCGCGGGGCAAGCGCCGCCGCCGACGCCCCCAGGATCAGCTTTCGACGGCTCAGCGCCATGCGGCCGCATAGCCCGCGAGGTAGGCACCGGCCGTGTTCCCGCTGGCCGATGGCGTCGAGGTCCTGGACGTGGGCGCTCGCCGCTTCGCGTGGAACGGGCGTACCGGGCGGCACGTGGCGTGGCCCGACGACGACGTGGTGTCGCCCGCCCTGCTCCACCGCCTCGCCGGCGAGGGCATGGTGCGCGGCGTGAGCTTCGACCTCGCCTCGCTCGTGCCCTGCCGCGGCTGGCTCGCGATGTGGATCGGCGACGTGCTCTGGCATGCCGACCCGCTGTCCACGGGGGCAGGCGGCCGCGGGTGGCGCGCGCTGCCGCTGGCCGGGTGGGAGGCGGCGCTGTGGGCCCACGTGAACGACGCCCGCACCGTGGCCGAGATCGCCAGCGCCCTCGATCGGCCCATCGACGAGGTGCTGGCCGCGTTCTCGCGACTGACCGCCTTCGGCGTGCAGGCCGTGCAGCTCCGCGCGGGACGGCCCCGCCCGGGCGACGAGGGACTACGGCGGCAACTGGTGGCGCCGCCCACCCCCGCCGCCCGGGAGGCCGGGATGTACGACGAGCGAGGCGCCACCGCGCTCGCCGACTGGCACCGCGACATCCCGTCGGCACGGCGGCACTTCGACGACGTGGAAACCACCGTGGCCCACGCGCTGGAGCTGCCCCACCCGGGGCTGGGCGGTCGCGCCTACGGCGAGGCCCTCGGGCGCCTTTTCTACCGGCGAGGCTGGCTCTCCGGGCGCGTCGTCGAGGTGGGCCCGGGCAGCGGCGCGGTGGCCGAGGGGGTGCTGCGCGCGGCGCCTGGGCTCGACTACACGCGCGTGGAACTTGCCCCGGCGCTCCTCGCCGCCCAGGACGCGCGCCTCCCCGGCACGCGCGGGCTCCTCGGCAGCGCCACGGCCCTCCCCCTTCCCGAGGCCAGCGTCGACTTCCTCTTCGCCAACGAGGTGATCGCCGACCTGGAGTCCGTCCCCGGGCGCGAGGGGTGGATCAACACCGGGGCGCAGGCCTTCCTCGCCGAGATCCGCCGCGTGCTCCGCCCCGGCGGGCACTACTGGCTCTCGGAGTTCGGCACGGTCGACGGCGAGGCGGAAGAGGCCGCCGCGCTCGGTCACCCCGAGGTGTCGATCCAGTTCGGCGATCTCGCCGCGCACGCCGCCTCGCTGGGTCTCGGCGCCCGCGTGGAGCCCCTCGCCGAGGCGATCGGGCTCGACCTCGCCGCCCCGCAGCTCTGGCGCGGCTCCTACGAGGGCCTGCGCGCCTACCTCCGGGCCACCGGCCGCGACATCGAGGCCCGCGCCTGGCACCCGGGAAACCTCGAGTTGCCCTTCCCGGTCGACGGCTTGCACTGGACCCACCTCGCCGACCGGGGTCCGGGGCCCCTGGTCACACACTTCTACGCGATGGGCAGCGCGTGATCCCGCTGTTCGCCCACACCCCCGACACCCTGCACGCCGAGCTGCCCGGGGTGCCGCTGGCGGCGTGCCGCCGGGCCTTCCACGACCTCGTGGGGAAGGGACTCCCCGCCATGGAAACGCGCGACGGGCTGTCGAAGGCGTCGATCCGCGCCATCGAGGCGGCCTGTCACTGGGCGCTGCCCGAGGTGGAAACGCGGGTGCAGGACGACTTCGACAAGAGTGTCCGCTACCTCTTCCGGCTCGCCGACGGGGCGCGCGTGGAGGCGGTGTGCATCCCGCTCCACAAGCCCGGCCGCTACAGCGTGTGCCTGTCTTCGCAGGTAGGCTGCGCGATGGGCTGCGCCTTCTGCGCCACCGGGCGCCTCGGGCTGGCGCGCAACCTCGCGACAGAGGAGATCATCGGGTGTTTTCTCCGCGTCCGGTCGGAGTGCCCCGGGCGAGTGTCCGGCGCGGTCTTCATGGGCCAGGGCGAGCCCTTCCACAACTACGACGCGGTGCTCCGCGCGGCGGAGATCCTCTGCCATCCCAACGGCGGGGCGATCGCGGCGGAGAACGTCACCATCTCCACCGTGGGCGTGGTGCCCGCGATCCATCGCTACGCCGCAGAACGTCGTAGCTTTCGCCTCATCATCTCCCTGCACAGCGCCATCCAGTCGCGGCGTGACGCGCTGGTGGCGGTATCGCGGAAGTGGCCGCTCCCGGCCCTGGCCGAGGCCATCCGGGCCTACGCGCAGGTGGCGCCCGGGCGGGTGACGGTGGCCTACACCCTGGTGTCGGGGGTGAACACCGGCGCCGACGAGGCCGAGGCCCTGGCGGCCCTGCTCGGCGACTTGCCGCTTCGTATCAACCTCATCGACGTGAACGACACCACCGGCGAGTTCGCGCAGGCCCCCGACGCCGAGCGACGACGTTTCATGGACCTGCTGCAGCCGCTCCGCGTGCCCATCGTGCGCCGCTACAGCGTGGGGGCCGCCCAGAACTCGGCCTGCGGGATGCTCGCCTCGGTCACCCCGTGACGGCCTGAGTCACACTCCTGGCGCAGTCTCGGCGTTTCACCGTGCGGCACGGCCCTTGCAACCGCGCGGAGCGTGCACCTCGTCCTGATTGCCCAGCTCGCCCTCGCCCACGGCGGTGAAGACCACGGCGCCCCGGCCGCGAGCGCCACCGTCGCCCCCGGTGGCCTCCGCGTTCCCCTCTCCTCGCAAGCGATCGACGCCGTTCTCGTGGTGGCCGGCAGCGGCAGCTCCACGCTGCTTGCTGCCGACGCCGAGACCAGCGCCCCCCTGGCGCTGGCGGGCGCCGACCTGTCGCTGGCTGGACCCGCGCCGGTGGCCGCGAGCTTCATGCCCGGCAAGTCACCGGGCTTCCTCGGCACCTCCACGTCGCTGGCGGAGCACGGCGACTACGCGGGCTCGCTGGTCACTCGCGGTCCCGACGACCTCCTGTCGGTGCCCGCGTTCCGCTGGGGGCCCGCCGAGGCCGCCCACGCCGCCGTGGCGAGCGTGCTGCCCTGGGTGCTCGGGCTCAGCGCGGTGGGCGTGGCGCTCGTCCTCGCCACGCTGGTGGGCTTCCTCGCCGGGCGGCGCGC
>VGRQ01000324.1 GCA_016875315.1 Deltaproteobacteria bacterium
TCGGCCACCCTCCCCCGCCCGCGGGGGAGGGGCACCTGGGGGGGCGCTTCCCTCTCCCTCCCCCGCCCGCGGGGGAGGGGCACCTGGGGGGGCGCTTCCCTCTCCCTCCCCCGCCCGCGGGGGAGGGCCGGGGAGGGGGCCGCTAGCGCCTCCGCCGCACCAGCAGCAAGGGCGCCACTAGGCCGAGCAGCAGCGGGGCCGGCACCGCCGCGCAGGTGGCGGCGCCGCCCACGAGGGCGTCGAAGTCGCACAGGTCGCCCTTGCCGTCGGCGTCGCTGTCGAGCTGGTCGGAATCGGCCACGAGGGGACACACGTCGCAGGCGTCGCCCACGCCGTCGCCGTCGCTGTCGCTGTTGTCGGCCACGGCCAGCTCGGGGCAGAGGTCGCAGAGGTCGCCCACGCCGTCCTCGTCGGCGTCGAGCTGGCCCGGGTCGGCCACGCTGGGGCAGATGTCGCAGGCGTCGCCCACGTTGTCGAGGTCGGCGTCGGCGTTGGTGGCGTCGAGATCCAGCGGGCAGAGGTCGCACTCGTCGCCGAGGCCGTCGGCGTCGCTGTCGAGCTGGTCGCGATTGTACACGTCGACGCAGTTGTCGCAGTTGTCGCCGAAGCCGTCGTAGTCGGGGTCGTCTCCGTTGTCGGGGTCGCTCGGGCAGCCGTCGCAGGCGTCGCCCACGCCGTCGGCGTCGGCGTCGGCCTGGTCGGCGTTGCCGACGTTGGGGCAGTTGTCGCAGTCGTCGCCGTGCCCGTCGGCGTCGAGGTCGTCCTGGTTGTTCTCGAAGCCGTTGCAGTTGTCGCACTCGTCGCCCGCGCCGTCGCCGTCGCTGTCGATCTGCTCGGGGTCGGCCACGAAGGGGCACACGTCGCACTCGTCGCCGAACTCGTCGGTGTCGGAGTTGGTCTGCTCGTGGTTCTCCACGCTCACGCAGTCGTCGCAGGCGTCGCCCACGCCGTCGCAGTCGGTGTCGACCTGGTCGGGGTTGTACGTGGTAGCGCAGTTGTCACACGCCAGGGTGACGGTGATGTCGGGGTACTCGACGTCCTCCGGGAAGTCCATGGTGCCGGCGGCGAAGCCGTCGCCGTCCACGTCGAGATCGACGAGCAAGTAGCTACAACCGAAGCTGTAGTAGTCGTAGTAGTAGTCGGCGTTGGGGTAGGCTTCACCGGTGTTGGGATCGATGTTGGCGGCGCAGGTGGGATCGGAGAGATCCACGGCGCCCTCGTCGGCCGCGTCGACGTTGTTGCAGTTGACGTCTTGCAGGACGCCGTCGTGACACTCTTCGGCCGCGCGCGCGAGGGTGAGGAGGAGGGTGATCATTCGTCGTCTTCCTCGAAGTGCGACTTGTCGATGTCGAGATCGTCGCCCCTCGGCTGCGGGCGGGGCGCGGGCGCGGGCGGGGGCTGGTCGGGTGCCGGGGCCGACGCCGGCGCGGCGAGGATGGTCTTGGCCTCGCCGTTCCACGGGAGCTTGATGTCCGTCGCCCACCCGGGGTTGGGCTCGCCCACGGCGAGGCGACGGGCGATGGCGAACACCACGCGGCGGTTGGCGGCATCGTCGCCCTCCTTCACCGGCATCACCTCGCCGTAGCCCCGGATCGCCAGTCGCGACGGGTGAACGCCGGACTCCACGAGGAACTTGAACACGGCGAGCGCGCGATCGACCGAGAGCGCGTAGTTCGACGCGTAGGTGCCCTCGCCCGAGGCGTGGCCCTCGATGATCAGCGTCTGGATGTCGGCGTTCTCGTTCATCAGCTGCGCGACGAACTGGAGCGTCGGCAGCGATTCCGGCAGGATGATGTCCTTGGCGGCGGCAAAACGCAGCGCATCGCGAATGACAATCTCCTTCTGGGTCACCACCGCGAGCGGCTTCTCCGGCTCCGGCTCCGGCTCCGGCTCCTCGGCGATGATCTTGTCGAGCTCGGCGTCGCTCACCTCGGCCTGGTAGACCGGCGCGCGCTCCTCCACCGGCTTCGGATCCTCCGGCACGCGCTGGTAGGTCACGGCGAGCACCGCCCGCGCGTCGGTGGCGCCGTAGCCGGCGGTGAGCCCCTTGCCGCCGTAGGCGTCGATCCACCACTCCTTGTGAACGCCCACCTGCGCCCCGCCCAGCACTTCCACGGGGAAGGTGGAGTCGCTCATCACGTCGGGGCTGAGGCCCACGCGAGCGAGCGCGAGCAGGTGAGGGCGCAGGCGGCCGTCGAGCAGCGCATAGGACAGGTCGGCCGCGGCGCTGAGCTCCTGGCCGAGCCCGAGCGTTTCCTGCGTGGGCACCACGCCGCGGAGCATGAAGCTCGCGTCGACCTGGACCCGGAAATCGCCCGGCGAGAGCGCGAAGGCCGCGCCCGGCGCGAAGCGGAGGCTCGCCTCGCCCAGGTACGACGCGGGGCGGGCGATGGGCACGTAGAGGTCGGCGTGCGCGCCGAGGGCGAGCAGGTCGTTCTCCAGGAGCTCGAAGCGCGCCCCGGCGGAGATGTCGCCCGCGCCGAAGCCGTCGGCGGCGAGGGCGTCGAGCTCGCTGCCGAAGCTGAAGGCCACCGGGAGGGTGGCGCGCAAGGCCACCCGCCGGTTGACGTCGACGCTGGCGCCGGCATGTACCGCCAGGCGATTGCCCACCACCGAGCCGAGTTCCTCGCCTTCCACCACGAGCACCAGCGGGTTGGACTGGTACTGCACCACCGCGCCCGCGGTGACGGCGCCTTGCTTCTGCACCTCCGGGGCGTCGAGACCTGGGGGCGCGCCGGAGAAGCTCGGGCGAACCAGCTCGATGTCGAGCGAGTAGCCCTCGGCGAGAGCGGCGGGGAGGAGCGCGAGGATCACGTGGGGACCAGGGTCGGGAGACCCTGCTATCGCGCCGCCGACCGGTGCGTCACAACGACTCGGGCCTCAGAACGACACGGTCCCTTCCACGTAGGCCGTGCGCCTGGGCTGGGGCAGCTCCGCCATCAGCACCTCGTCGCCACCGGGGTAGCCGTAGTCCCAGTCGAGCACGTTCTTCACCCCCATCGCCCAGTCGAGGCGGAACGCGGGCACCGCGCCGGTGAGGACAAGGTCCCACAGCACGAAGGGCTCGGTGGTTTCCCCGGTGCTGGTGAGCCGCCCCGTCTCGAAGCGCACCCGCGTGGATCCGGTCACCTGCCCTGGCAACAGCGGCGCCGCCGCCTTGACCGAGGCCAGGTAGGCCGGCGAGTTGGACAGCTCGTCGCCGCCGAGCAGGTCGCCCTCGCGGGTGTGCTGGTAGCCCTGGGAGAGCCCGCACATCCAGCCGCCACGCCAGTCGCGACGCAGCTCAAGCTCGGCGCCCGCCGCCTGCACCACCGATCCCGTGTTCTGGTACTGGAGAATGCCGTCGCTGCCCACGTTGCCGAGGTCGATCAGCGCGTCGATCTGGTTGTAGTAGGCCGACACCACCGCCGAGCTCACCTCGCCGATGCGCCAGGTGTATTCCAGCTCGCCGCTCACGATGGTCTCCGGCAACAGGCCGGTGGCGGCCACCTGCGTGTACCCATCGTCGTTGTAGTACAGCTCGTAGGGCGAGGGCGCGCGAAAGGCCCGGCCCCCGAGCAGCTTGAGGGTGTGCGCCTCGCCGGGGCGGACGATGAGCGCCGCGCGCGGGTTGATGGAGAGGCCGAAACTCGAGAAGTAGTCGACCCGCCCACCCACGCTGGCGGTGAGCCACCGGCCGAGGTCGGCCTCGGCCACCGCGTAGGCGCCGCCGGACTGGTAGGCGGGCGACTCGTCGAGGTAGGGGCCCGCGCGGTCCTCGCCCTGGAGCTCGGCCTGGAGGTGCGCGTCGACGGCGAGCCCCCCGGTGAGGCGGAACCAGCTCGCGGCCTCTCCCACCACGCGCGCCTCGGCCCCGGTCCAGGTGCCGTGCCAGCTGTCGGCCACGAAGTCGCCCACGTAGGGGTAGCGCCCGGCGAAGTCGTACCGGTCGACGTAGGCGCGGCTGTACAGTTGCACCGCCTTCGACAGCGCCGGCTCGAAGCGGAGCTCGGCAAAGGCCCGGGTATCGGCGCTGTGGGCGTCCTCGTCGGCGAGGACGGTGCCGTAGGCGCCGGTGGGGATGCGCTTGTCGCGGTGGTTGCCGTAGGCGAGCAGGGTCCAGGGACCCGTCCACAGCTTGCCCCGCGCGCCGGCGGAGCCGAAGCCGTCGGCGCCCTCGCTGGTGCCGTCGCCCGTGGCCTGCTCGATCGCGTCGAACTCGAAGTCCTGGCCGCGGGAGAGCGCGCCGCCGGCCGACAGCCACCAGCCCCCGTC
Organism: Deltaproteobacteria bacterium; assembly: GCA_016875315.1. Classification (GTDB taxonomy): domain Bacteria; phylum Myxococcota_A; class UBA796; order UBA796; family SXON01; genus SXON01. The sequence goes on from VGRQ01000324.1 coordinate 4,255, forward strand.
GTCGCCCATCGCGCCGGCCGCGCTGGCCCGGGCCCGGGCGGTGCCGTGACCGAGGGCGCCGAGCGACAGGTGCGAGGGGCGCGTGCTCTCCCGCTCGCGCGTGACGACGTTGACCACGCCGAGGAAGGCGTTGGTGCCGTAGAGCGCCGATCCCGGGCCGCGGACCACCTCGATGCGCTCCACGTCGCCGAGGTCGGGAGCGAAGTCGAAGCCCACGTAGGAGGCGCCGAGCTGGTCGTCGTTGAGCGCGTGCCCATCGAGGGTGAGCAGGATTCGATTGTTGTAGTCGCCGGGCCGCGCAAAGCCGCGCACGCCAACGTACTCGTACACCCGGTCGTTGCTCTGGAAGAGGCCGCGCGTGCCCCCGAGCGCGTCGTAGATCGTCTCGTAGCCGAAGGCGCGGATCTCCTCGGCCGGGATCAAGCTGACACTGGCGGGCGCGTCCTCCACCTCCTGCGTGGTGCGGCTCGCCGCCGTCACCTCCTGGAGCGGGCGCAACTGGGCGGTGACAGCCACGCGCCCGTCGGCTTCCACCTCCACCTCGGCCTCGTAGGGCCGGTAGCCGGGGAGCGAGACGCGGAGCCGGTGTTTCCCGGCGGGCACGGCGCCCAGGACCGCCGGGGTGAAGCCTGCCGCCTCGCCGTCGATCTCGATGAGCGCGCCCTTCTCGAGCGCGTCGACCACCACGGCGCCGGTGATCAGCGGCAGCTCCACCACCGCCTGCACCGAGCCGTCGGCCTGCACCGACACCAGCTGGCGCGCGGTGCGGTAGCCGGGGGCGTCGACGATGAGCATGTGCGAGCCCGGGGACAGGCGGAGCACGCCGGGGATCGTCGCCACCGGCTCGCTGTCTTCCACGTCGACGCGAACCCGCGCGCCCGCGGGCTGGCCCTGCACCTCCACGCTGCCGAGGATGGGCTCCAGGCCTAGCTGGACGGTGGCCTCCTGGCCGGTGGTGGCCCGCACGCCGGTGCGCTGGGCCTCGTGGAAGCCGTCGCGACGGAGGATGACCGCGTGCTCGCCGGGGTCGAGGGCGAGGACCAGCGGCGTCTGCCCGCGGCTACCGAGATCGACGCGGTCGACGAAGACCTGGGCACCGGGCGGGTCGCTCTCCACGCTCACCAGCGCCACCCGGGGACGGATGCGCGCGATGGCCTCCGCCGCCCCCAGGCGCCGCGCCGGGTCGCGCTCCAGTGCCATGTAGTCCTGGTAGTGACGGAAGGCCTCGTCGTACCGGCCGAGCTGCTCGTAGGCGCGCGCGATGTTGAACACCACGTTGCGATTGGGAACCAGGCGGTTGCTGATCAGCAGGTGTTCGAGCGCGCCGAGGTAGTCACGACGCTGGTAGGCGGCCACGCCCAGCTCGAACTGGATGTCGGCTTCGTCGGCGAGGTCGAGGGAGGGTTCGGCGGCCAGGGCGGCAGACAGGCAGAGCAACAGCAGAATGGCTCACCTCTCGAGGCGGATGTCGTCGCCCGGACCGGCGGCGGGGGGCGTGCTGGGGCGCGTGGGGCGGGCGATCTTCTCGAGTTCCACGGCGAGGGCACCGTCGTCATCGGGACCAGCGAGGCTCAACGTGCGTACCCGGTAGCCCGGCTGGCGCACCTCCAGTTGCGAGCTGCGCGCCGGGTCGTAGCTCAGGTCGAGGGGGCTCGGGCCGAGGAGTTTCCCGTCGAGGTAGACGCTCGCGCCCTCGGGGGTCGTCGTCACCCGGAGGGTGGCCAGGGGCCGCGACGGCTCCCCGCTCACCCCCTCCGCCAACACCCGGAGCGCCTCGTCGACGGGCACCTCGGGCGGCGCCTGGGTGGCCACGGCCTCGGTCCCGGAGCTGTACCACCAGATCCCGGCCACCACGGCGGCGAGCGCGAGGAACAGCACCACCCCCGCGCCC
>VGRQ01000325.1 GCA_016875315.1 Deltaproteobacteria bacterium
CCCCCCCAGCAGTAATCGCAGCGCTGGTGCAGCGATGATTGCCGCGATGCTCGCGTCGATCCTGTCGCCGCCCGCCGTGGCCGCCCCCGGCGAGGGCCTCACCCCCGCCCTGCAACGCGGGAGCTGGTCACACTCGGTGCCGCTCGACCTGCCCCCGGCGCCGGCCGGGATGGTGCCGGGCCTGGCGCTCGTGAGCGATTTCCGCCTCCCCGACGGCCTCCTGGGGCCGGGCTGGGCGCTCTCGGGGTTGTCGCGGGTCGATCGCGCCGGCGAGCAGCTCGGCGTGCCGTCGTTCGACAGCAGCCTGATCTGGCGCGCCGACGGCGGCGGCGTCCGCAGCGACCTGCTCGGCGAGCTCTGGGACGACCCGTTGATGGCAAGCACGAGCTGGAACACCGAGATCCTGCTGCAGAGCGTGATCGTCGAAGTCGACGGCGACGGCCTCCTCGACCTATCGTCACGGACGTGCCGCTCGATGCCTATCGACCGGAGGAAAGAGGCGAATGACCAGCATCACGTTCACGATGCGACTGCAAGGCGTGGCGTTTTCCCCGGCAGAGGCCGAGACCCGATCAGGGCTTGCGTTCACGATGAGGGTCGAGCCAGGAACGATCGTGAGCTCCGGTCGATACTCCGGGTCGGCGCTTCCCTACGGCTGGGCCGAGCTACGATGCGACGCCGATGCCCACGGGCATCCCGGCGAAAAATTCTTCTTTGAGGCATCCATACTCGCCGGGGTTGGTGCGTCATGCGGGGCGACCCAGCGCGTGCTTCACATCGAGGTCGCCTACCAGGACCAATGCAACTTCGAGTGGAGCTGCGAGTCCCTGTCGGCCGTGGCGCGACTGGGTTTGCCGGTGACAGTTTCTTGCTTCCAAGCCCCACACTGAACGCTTTCGTGAGAGCGGAGGCCGCCCGGCAGAACTACTCCCGCGTCGGCACATGGATGGTGTGCGGCGGTGACTCGCGTCCGCTGGCCATCAGGCTCGCACACCACGACATCGGCAAGTCGAACTCAGGGCGGCATGCCATCGAGGCGTCGATCCCGTGACCGAGTGGAGCGGCCGCGATGCGCACGGCCGCCCCCGGCAGGTGACCCGCCGGGTGGACGGCGTGCTGGAGTCGTCCCGCGTCGTCACCACCGACCCGCGCGGGCGGGTGTCCACGGTGCAGCTCGCGACGCCGTCGCGCTCGGCGGCGGCGACCTACCAGTACTACGACAACGGCCAGCTCTACTCGGTGGAGGCGGGGTGGAGCGGCGGGGGGTCGGCCTCGCTCACCTACACCCGGGCTGGCCCGGACCTCGCCCTGGCCGCCGTGCGCGACAATGCCAGCGGCCTGGATGTCGCGACCATCTCGGCGCGCGACGACCTCGGGCGGCCCACGCAGGTCGACCTCGGCACCGGCGCGCAGGTGCGCACGGCGTGGGGTCGCCCGGAGGGCGACGCGAAGCGAGCGCCGGCCCGGCGGGCCGCGCGGGCGACAAGCCCGCGAGCGAACGCAGCCCGGGCCTGGAGCCGCGCGGCGGAGCGCGGCGTGAAGGCCCTCCGGGGGCGGGTGGAGTGGCGCGAGGCCCGGACAGGCCTCGGCAACTATCGTGGATACACCTACGCCTACGACAGCCGTGGGCGGCTGGAGAGCGTGGACGCCGATACCCCGAGCGCCACGTGGTCGCGGCAGTACGACTACGCCGAGCCGGGCTTCCTCGAGCGCGAGGTGCTCACGACGGCCACCGGCGTCACGACCACCGAGTACGTCCCCGACGCCGCGTTCAACCGCGCCTCCCGGACCGTCACGACCGCGTCGGGCAGCGTCACGACGACCTACAGCTACGACCCCGGCAACCGGCTGGCCTCCGTGGATGGCGCGGCGTTGGACTGGAACGCCTTCGGCGGTCGCCCCCCGGGGCGACGCGAAGCGCGCCGTTCGCGAGGCTCGCAGCGAGCCGGCCGACGAGGCCGGCAGGCGCGCGTAGCCCGGGCCCGGAGCCGCGCGGCAGAGCGCGGCGTGAGGGCCACCGTCACCGACCAGCGCGGCTGGGACATCGACCGGGCGGGCGACGGCGCCGAGGTGGCGCTGGTGAACGCGCTCGGCGCCGGGGTGCATGGCTTCACGCGCGGCCCCGGCGGCGAGGCGATCGAGGTGGAAGACCTCGGCACCGGCGACCTCCGCAGCTTCCTGTGGGGCCCGTCGGAGGCCGACTTCCCGGTTGGCATCCTCGACGAGGGCGGGACCGACCACCTCTACGTGGCGGCCGAGGGGATGGTGCTCGGGCGGCTGGAGGGCGGCGCCTTCACGCCGATGGGCCAGGACGGCCAGGGCAGCGTGGTGCTCGACGGCATCGACCTGTTGCCCGAGCCCGGCGCCTTCGGGGACACCCCGGCCCCCGCCGGCGCCGAGCGGCGGGTGTACGCGCTGCTGGAGTCCCTCCCCGGGACCAGCTACCACCTGCCTCGCCGCAGGCTCTACGACAGCGACACCGGCCGCTTCGCGTCGGCCGACCCCATCGGGTTGCTCGGCGGCGACAACCGCTTCGCGTACCTGTCGGGGAACCCGCTGTCGGGGGTGGACCCGAGCGGGTTGTACGGGCAGCCCCCGCGGCCGACCACCAGCACGTCGATCGCGGTGGGCACGCTGCCCAGCCGGACCAACGATCCCACGGCGCGGCCGGCCACCGAGGCCCTGCGCGAGTTCGGCATGTATGCGGCGGCGATGCGGGGTGACGGTGACCTGTGGCGCCGCCTGGGCCTCGACACCGACTGTCCCAGGTGCGTGAGCGACGATTCGAGCCCACCCGTGAGCGAGATCGAGTTCGACATCCCGTTGATGGTGATCGGCACGCGACCGACCTCGACGGCAACGTGACCTGGACGCTCGCCGACGCGCTCGACCGCGCCTTCGCGGTGACGGTGCCCGGCGGCGACACGTCGTGGTGGGCCTGGGACAGCCGGGGCCTGCTCGCTTCCCGCCAGGACCTCGACGGGGTGGAGACCACCTACTGCCACGACGGGCGCGGGTTCCTGGCCGAGGAGACGGTGGCGGGGATCTCCCCGCCGCGCCTCCACGAGCGCGACGCGGCCGGCCAAGTCACCGCGTACACGGACTCCGACGGGGTCGTGACCGAGGCGGTGTACACGCGGGCGGGGCTCGTCGACTCGATGACGCGGACCCGGGCGTCGGGCGGCGCGTGGGACCTGCGGGGGCGAGTGGAGTGGCGCGAGCTCGGCAGCGTGCTCGACTTGCGGCCCCCGCGAGCGCGGAGCGGCGCGTCGCCGGGGAAGCCGAGGTCGCAATGCAAAATCCGGCACAACTTTGCGCGCTCGGTCATCATAATGTATGGTAGTACCTACTTAACTCTATACCCCCCCATCTCGTTGTTGAAGATCCACGCCACCAGCTCCCCAATCTCGAACTCTGTCGCCATGAAACTCTCGATGCTCGCGGCCGCCGATCCCTCGTCGCGCAGGTGAGCGCGGCCCTCGAGCATCTTGCGACAACGCTCGGCCCAGGTGGCCATGTTGCCCGGGCGCAGGTCGATCCAGCCCTTCCGCGCCCAGGCGTCCACCTTCCGGGCGTCGTCGAGCTGCACCTGCTGGTGGTGGCCCTCGAGCTCGGGGACGTTGATGCGCGGGCCGCGCAGCATGCGCTTGCCGTCGGGAAGCAAGATGGGGATGCCGATGCTCGGCGCGGTGCGCGCCGCCCCGGATGACTCGAGCACCGCCACGCAGCGGGCGGCGAGATCGGCTGCGTCTTCCGTCGCGGCCACCGCGTCGATCGTGCCGCAGGCGTGCCGAAGGAGCTCGGCCTCGAAGAGCAGCTTCGAGAGCTCGGGCGGCCCGAGGCGACCGAGCGCCACGCTGGGGATCCCGGACTCGCGCTCCACCACGTCGAGGTCTTTGATGGCCACGCTGCGAACGAGGCCGGCCTTGTAGCTCGGGGTGATCACCGCGCCGTCGAGCGCGCTGATCGCGTCGTTGCCGGTGTTGGCGCCGCGGATCTCGCCCACCACCGTGCGCGCGATCTCCTCCGGGGTCACGTACTCCATCTGCCCGAGGGCGGTGATCGCCGCGAACTCGCCACGGGTGAACACGCCGTTCTCGCCGGTGTCGACCACCGGCACCTTGAGCTTGCCCACCCGCTCGTAGCCCCTGGTGTCTTCCCGCATGTCGATGGTGCCCGCCACCGCCACCTCGCGCGGGCCGTACAGCTCGCTGTTGTCGTGCTTGTCGCGGGCCTCCATCACCTGCACCGCGCGGTAGCCGATCATCGCGGCCGGCTTGACCTCCTTCACGATCGGCGCCCCCGGGGTGCGCGCGAGCAGGAACAAGAGCCCGGTATGACCAAAAGCCGCCTCGTTCTTCGCCAGCAGTTTCTTGCTCGGCTTGTCTTCGCTGTGCGTGTACGGGATGTTGAGGCCCATCCCGCCGGTGCCGGTGGTGCCCACCTTCACGTACACGCTGGTGGTGTACTCGGTGGTGGCCTGGTGGAGGAAGCGCACGTGGCGGATGAGCTGCGGCACGCTCTGCGACAGCAAGAAGGCCTCGAGATCAGCCACGCCCTTCGGGTCGTAGCCCTTGTCGCCGAGCCAGTCGCGCACCTTGGCGGCGCCGTCGAAGACGTCCTGGTAGGAGAAGCCGGTGGCGGTGTTGACGCAGTCGACGATCACCTCGGGACGGTGCCGCCGCACCATGTGGACGAGCTGGTTTTCCCGGTAGGCCTTGTCGTAGTCGTCGTAGAGGGCTTGCAGCAGCTGGGCGCGGAGGGCGGGATCGGCCATGATCTGCCCGCGGCTGAGCTTGGAGAGCTCGTGGGGCACGAAGAGATTGCCCCAGGCCGCCACGAAGGCCACGGTGTCGCCGTACTCCTTCTCCAGGCGACGACAGGCCGCCACCGCCTCGGACTCCAGCAACGAGGCCACCACGATGCGGCGCGGCTTGAGGTTTGCGACGATCTGTCGGCACACCTGCAAGCCGACGAGACCGGCGCCGCCGAGGATGAGGAAGTCGTGGTACACGCGCGCTCCGAGAGGCGCCGCCCCTTATCTCTCAGCGGCGCGGGTTCGCCCGCGCCCACTGGACGAAGCGCGTCAAGATCGTCTGCGCCTCGGGCGTGTCGGGCGAGGCCTCCATCACCCGGTCGATGGCGCGCGCGCCCGCGTCGTCGGCGTAGTGCGCCCGGTAGAAATTCCAGCGCTCGATGGTGGTGGCCTTGCGCAGCTCGGGGTGGAACTGGGTGGCCCAGAAGGGGGCGCCGTCGACCTTGAAGGCCTGGTTGTGAATCTTCTCGCCGGTGGCCAGCAAGGTGACCCCGCTCGGCAGCCGATCGACGTGATCGTGGTGGCCGAGCTGGGCGAAGAAAGGCGACGACAGGTGGCCCATCAGCGGGTCGGCCCGGCCCTCGGCGGTGAGGTGGATGGGGAAGGCGCCGAGCTCGCGCCGCGCGTCGTCGTGGTTGACCTCGCCGCCCAGCGCCAGCGCGAGGCCCTGGAAGCCGAAGCAGCTCGCCCACGCCGGGATCTTCCGGTCGACGGTGGCCACCAGGGCGTCGAGCATTCGCCTGACCCAGTCGTGCGTGTCGAGCACCGAGTAGGCGCCGGAACCGCCGAAGAAGAGCATCCCGGCCTCGTCGAGCAAGCGCTCGTCGAGACCGCCCGCCGAGGCGTAGGCGATCTCGAGGTCGGGGAGGCCGGTGCTCTCCGCGAAGCATCGAAGTTCCTGTCGCGACATGGGGTCGCCGGAGTCACGCAGCGAGACGAGGACATTGCGCATCGGTCAAGCGACTAACCGTCCCCGGCGGGAAAAAAGTGACGGCCCTGTAAGGCCGCGCGGGCGGCCCCGTTGTCCGAGCGCAAACGGAGTCTCCCCATGATCCTCTCTCTCCTCATCAGCGCCTGCGCCAACAAGACCTTCGCCGAGCTCGAAGAAACCGAGGACACGCTCTCCAGCGTGCGGTCCGGCACGATGGTGGCCGAGGCGGAGGTGGAGGAGGTCGAGGTCAAGCCGGTGCGCATGCCCAGCGGGGAAGCGGTCACCCGCGAGTGCTTCGGCTCCGCGCGGGGCAACTACGGCGCGAGGAACAGCGCCGGCCCCGGAGCCAGCTACGGCGGCGGCGGCAGCGCCACGACCGGGAGCGGACGGGCGGCCGC
>VGRQ01000326.1 GCA_016875315.1 Deltaproteobacteria bacterium
CGCCGGTCCGGGTGTTGCCGCGCTCGGCGGCGAAGGGCGCCCGCGGCACCCTCGGCCTTGTCCTCGGGGGCGTCGCGGTGGTTGGGCTGGGGGCGTGGTGGTTGACGAGGGGGGAGGCCGGCGTGACAGCGGCCCCGACAGCGACGTCGGCACTGGCATCGACACCGATGTCGACAACGACATCGACAGGGACATCGACAGCGACATCGACAGCGACGTCGGCACTGGCATCGACACCGATGTCGACAACGACATCGACAGGGACATCGACAGCGACAGCGCCATCGACAGCGACGTCGACATCGACGTCGACGCCGACATCGACATCGACATCGACGTCGACCCCGACATCGCCATCGCCATCGAAATCGGCATCGTCCCCGGTGCCGTCCCCGACCCCGAGTGCCGAGGCCCGACTCCGACCGCCGAGCCCCGAGTCCCAAGTACCGAGCGCCGAGTCCCCGGTCGCGAGCGCCGAGTCCCCGGCTCCGGCTCCCTCCCCCGCCGCCACGGCTCCCGCCGCGCCCTCCGGCCCGGCCCCGGGCATGTCCCGCGTGTCGCTCTCGGGCGACGTGTCGAGCGCGTGGCTGGTGGGCGCCGGGGGCAACTTCCGCCTCCCCGCGGACGTGCCGGCGGGCAGCTACGAGCTGCGCGTGTACTTCTCGCCCGACACCGCCACCACGGTGAGCACGCTGTCGCTCGCCGATGGGCAGTCGCGCACCATCCGCTGCGCGCTGGGAGCCCGCCAATGCAAGTGATCCTCTGGTTGATCGGCTGTCCCTTGCTCAGCGACGCCGACCTCGCGTCGCGTCGCGACAACGATGGTGACGGTCACGACAGCCTCCAGTTCGGCGGCGACGACTGCAACGACGAACGGGGCGACGTGTACCCCGGCGCGCCGGACGACTGGTACGACGGGGTCGACGCCGACTGCGCGGGCAACGCCGACTACGACCAGGACGGCGACGGCTACGACGCCACCGTCGACGACTGCAACGACAGCGACGCGGGCATCCACCCCGGCGCGGCGGAGACCGACTGCACCGACGCCACCGACTACGATTGTGACGGGGTGACGCTCCACGCCGACGGCGACCTCGACGGGGTGCCCGAGTGTATCGACTGCGACGACGCCGACGCCGCCGTGGGCGACGGCCTGTACTGGTACGCCGACGCCGACGGCGACACCTACGGCAACCCGGACGACGTGGAGTACGCCTGCGCGCCCACCGGCGACCGGGTGGCCGACGACAGCGACTGCGACGACGCCCGCGACGACGTGCACCCCGGCGCCGCCGAGTACTGCGGGGGCACCGACCACGACTGCGACGGCGAGGCCAACGAGGACAACAGCGTCGACCGCGTGACCTTCTACGCCGACGCCGACGCCGACGGCCACGGCAACCCGGACGGGCCCATCCTCGCCTGCACGGCGCCGCCGGGCTTCGCCTGTAACGACACCGATTGTGACGACACCGACGAGGCCGTCAACCCCGGCGCCCCCGAGTGGGCCTGCAACACCATCGACGACGACTGCGACGGCGCCGAGCCGAGTGTCAGCATCCGCGTGCCCGCCGACTACCCCGAGATCCAGGACGCCATCGCCGCCGCGGCGGAGGGCGACGTGATCTGCGTCGACGCGGGCACCTACGAGGAGAACGTGGAGGTGTACCGCGCCGGCATCACGCTCGAGGGCGCCGGGCCGGGGCTCAGCATCATCGACGGCGACGCCCGGCACCGCGCGGTCACCATCAACTACGCCAACGGGGTGACGCTCCGCGGCTTCACGCTCACCAACGGCGCGGTGTACGGGGGCTCAGGGGTGGCCGTCGATCACGGCGAGGACACGTTGCTCGAGGCGCTCGACGTGAGCGGCAACGCGGCGGGCGGCGTGTCGGTGTACGACGGCAGCGCCACGCTCCGGCACGTCGACATCCACGAGAACACCGCCGAGGGCTACTCGGGCGAGGGCACTGGCCTGTGGGTGGCGGCGAGCACGGTCGACGCGTGGCGGGTGCGCATCGTTGCCAACGAGATGCGCGTGTCGGAGCGCTGCGCGGGCGTGGGCGCCTACTTCCAGTCGTCGGTGATCACGCTCGACCAGGTGATCGTGGCCGCGAACCGCTGTGTCGCCACCGACGACGGGGCCGCCGCGGGGGGCGTGGGCGTCCACGTCGAGGGCGCCACCGAGGTGACCATCAGCCAGTCCGTCCTGTTCGCCAACGAGGCCGACGTCGGCGCGGCCACCAGCGATTCCTCGGTGAACTGGTACATGGAGGACGGCAGCGACGCCGTCACCGTGCTCAACGTGGTGAGCGCGGGCGCCCTGGCCAACGACGCCACGCCCTGCGGAGGCTGGTGCGGCTCCGCCGACGCCGACTGGGACATCGAGTACACCGACACCTGGGGCAACGCCGGGAGCGCCTACGACTTCACCGATCCCACGGGGAGCGACGGGAACATCGCGGTCGACCCGATGTTCCTCGACACCACCGCCGCCGACCCGATGGACTGGGACTACACCCTGGCGCCGGGTTCGCCGCTGATCGACGCGGGGGATCCGAGCGTGCTCGACGTGGACTGCTCGACGAGTGACGTGGGGGTGGCGGGGGGGCCGAATGGATCATGGTGAGGAAGCCCCGGGCTTGTCCCACGCATTCATGACCTGCCCCGGTTCTCGCATGCGCTTCTCCAGCAGCCGGTCGAGGGCCTCGCGGCGTAGCTCCATCGGCTCCGCGGACCGGGCGGCTGGGTCCGGGACCAGCCCGGAGCGGGCGCCGAACTCCTCCCCGGCGTCGACGGTTGCCTCGTTGCCATCGGGACCCTGCGGCGCGGTGTCTGCCGCGCCCCCAGTCTGGACGGTGAGGAAGGCCCCGACTCCCTGCTTCCTGATGGAAGTCCGGCATTTTGCGTGAAGCAGGTTCTTGCACGAAGCAGCAAGCGGCAGCGGCCCGGGCTCTGGAAGCGGGGTAGAAACACGGGTGCCTTCGAACTCCCTCGCACGCTGGCGCGGCCCCGCCCAGGCCGACCTCGACGACATCGTCGACGCGCACGCCAGCGTGGCCGGGGTCGGTCGCGGGCGGCGCGCGGCCACGGCGCAGGTGACCCAGGCCTACGCCGTGCTCCTCTCCTCGCACTTCCAGAAATTCTGCCGTGGCCTTCACTCCGAGGCCATCGAGCACGTCGCGGCATCGCTCACCGAGCCGTGGGCCCGCCCGATGGTGCGGCTGCGGCTCACAGAGGGGCGCAAGCTCGACGCCGGCAACCCTAACCCCGGCAACATCGGCTCCGACTTCAACCGCTTCGGGCTGAACTTATGGGCGAGAATGGCGGCCCTCGACAAGCGGACGGCGGCCCGGAAGGCGAAGCTGGAGCGTCTCAACCGCTGGCGCAACGCCATCGCACATCAAGACTTCGCCGACTCCGTCGCCCTCGACCTCGGGGGCGGGCGCACCGACCTTCGCTTCGCCGACGTGACGGGCTGGCGCACGAGCTGCGATCAGCTCGCGGCCACGATGGACGCCGCCGTGCTCGCTCACCTTGCGGCCCTTGTCGGTCGCGCGCCGTGGTAGTACCGTGGTGGTGATGCCCTCGACCGCCCATGACCTGCGACCCGGCGATGTGGTGAGCTTCCACATCGGCCCGTCCGTGGTGCGCGCGCGGGTGATTGAGGATCGCGGCCACATCGGCATCGGCGCGCGACAGATCGTGCGCCTCGAAGCCCTCGACGAGGAGGACTTCGAGCCGGAGCCACGCCGCTTCGAGATGGCTGCGGCCGAGGTGGAGTTGGAGCAGCCGGCGGCGAAATAGCAGCTTGGCGCGGCCTGCGTGGGCGAACACGAGGGCCGAGGGCGAGTTGAACGGGCCTCACGGTCGTGGTAGCGTCCCGATCATGATGTTGTTCTTCGCCATTGCCTTCTCCACCTTCTCCTCCGTGGCGGTCGCAGGCGACAAGGAGCAAAAGGTGCTCGACGAGTGCGGGCCGCAGCCCGAGGTTGCGATCTCGGTGAAGGAGGCGGCAAAGCTTAGGTTGCCGGGCTCGGGGAGGTCTCAAGCAGCGGTCAAGGTCAGGCCATCCCGCAGGATCAGCAGCAACTTCGCCTCGAACGTTGGGACATCTGCGCCCAGCACGCGCGTGGGCAGTTGTCGGATGCCGACTACAAGTGCCAGCAGTACCAGTTGGGCGTTTCCTCCAACGCGGCAGCTTGCGTAGCTGCGCCGGCGCCCGCACCTCCAGCGGATGATGCGTCCGCACCCACGGACGAGTAGGTGGGCGCGGCACCATCAGGGCGGGACCGCAGGAGGAGCCTGTGACGGAAGGGAATAGGTCATTTCCATGGGTGAAGGCGATTCTCGCCTCGGTGGTCGCCATCGTGCTGGTGTTGGCGGTAGGGGCGATGGTTATCGTCGGTGGAGCTGCGATCTTCGGCATGGGGGTCTGGGGACTGCTCGTGTCCACGGACGCCGATCAGGCCCGAGCGGAGGCACGCGAAGCCCGCGCGCAGGCGGCCTCTTCGCGGCGTGACGCGGAGGAGGCAGGCGAGGTCTACAAGCGCGGTGTCCAAGACGTCGCGGATGTTGCGGTTAAGGCGATCGAGGCGCCGAGGATCGTGGCCGCGAAGGTGCGCGGCGACGATTGCGAAGGTGGCGGCGACAATTGTGTCCGCGTGACTTGCGATCTGATGAACGCAGGCGGGAGCGGAGGCAGCGCGGTGATGTTGCTGGGCGTCACGTCGTCTGACATCGAGGTACCGGACACCTACATGACCGAGGACGTGTGGCTGGAGGCCGCTGAGCGCAAGACCATCGTTCATGAGTTCAGCGATGTGGCCAGCGGCGCGAGCGTGACCTGCCAACCAACGGCCGACTGACCACTGCGGGGTGAGGCAGGATCATGGGTGGGAATCGTCGCCACCGTCGCCCACCGCGCCAGACTGCGTGGTTTGTCCACTTCGCCCCCTCGGCCTCCTCGTACCCTCGACCGCGCACGATCCCCAGTTTCGTCCCCCTGCCACCGATGGCGGGCCGAACGGATCGTGGTGAGGAAGCCCCGGGCTTGTCCCACGCCTTGATGACCTGCCCCAGTTCTCGCATGCGCCGTGGTGCCCGGCGACACTCCGCCCCCAGCCGAGGCGCGGGCGCGGTTTGATGAGGCAGCGCGCCGGGCCTCGTCACCCGCGCCGTGAACCCAGCCCTGCTCGCCATTGCGGGTCCCGACGGGGCGGGGAAGACCACGGTGACGGCGCGACTCCGGGCCGACCATTGGCGCGAGGGTGTCGCGTACCTCGACCCCGGAATCGCGTTCGAGACGGTCCTCTCGGCTCCCGACGAGGAGAGGAGCCTCCACCCTGAGCGGCAGGCCGTCGACATGTTGACTCACGCTCCGCCCGCCGACGCCGGCGCTTCGCCCGCTGCCCGGAGGGCCTGATCGAGGACGGCTCCCGACGCGCGGAACCCCTCCGCCAGGAGCGCGGAGATGGCGGGAGCGACGGCAGTCAGCATGCCGGCCGCCTTCGCGGTGAGCAGCACTCCCAGCGTGCCACGCACCGCGACGCCGAGCTCTACAGCTGCGCGGCGGCCGGCCGCGTCGTCGACCAGGAGCAAGTCAGCGTGCTGCACGAGCGCGACGGCGATTGCGGCCGCCTCGCCTGCATCGACCTCGGCGAGTGCCTCGGCCGCGTCGTCCGGCGCAAGCACGTCGGGCACGACGCGAAGCCACGTGGAGGATCGAACGGCAACCGCGCCCGGCGCATCTGGGCGAGCCTCGACGAGTTCCTCCCACACCGTCTGGGGCACGACGGCCTCGACGTAGAGCTGGCGCAGTAGTTCGAGTTGTCCGACCCGCACAAACTACAACAGCGGCGTGGTGTCCGATACGACGAGCATCGCCCTGCGTCAGGTGTGGCGAGCGGCGATATCGGCGAGTTCCCCGGCGAAGTCGTCGGTGTCGTAGTTCATCGTGGGCACGCCGTGCGCCCCTGCGAACTCCAGGAACGAGACGCGCCCCATCCCCACCAGCTGCGCCGCCCGCCCCGAGGAGATCTCGCCGCCCCGCCGAGGGCGTCAAGTGCGCCCCGCTCCGCCCCCCGCCACCCTCACCCCCCGTCCCGCGAGTCGCACCAGGCGCCCACCACGGCCTCGAGC
>VGRQ01000327.1 GCA_016875315.1 Deltaproteobacteria bacterium
GTCGCCGGAGTCCTCGCCGACCGGCCGACTGCTGGCGTTTCCGCTGGCGTCGTCAGTGACGCCCTCGCAACCCGTTGTCTCTCCAGCACTTCCGTCACCGCCCGCCAGCCTGTCACGCTGGAAGTCGAGGGTTCGAGTCCCTTCACCCTCGCCATCGCAACGACTCGCAGCGGGTCGCATCGGCGTGCGCAAGGGTGCAACGGAGGAGGATCTAGGAGCGGCGCGCGGCGCGCGCCCGCTCGGGCGAGGATCGCAGCGCGTCGCAGCGTCTTGAGCCGTTTCGCGCGCTGAATGCTGGGGAACTCGCTGGGGGTGGGTCTCTGCAGTTGCTGCATCCCAGCCCGCGCTGGCGTCGTCGGCGCATTGGTTGGTGCCGGTGACTCTTGCAGCCGGTCTCGACAGCCATCAGCAGGCGCGCCAAGCCCTCCGAGGTCGGGGCGTCGGACCTTTCGGCAGTTGCGCTGCACGAGAGGGAGCGATGGCGAAGAAGGCGAATCCGCGCTGGGGCCCGCGGAACTGCGCCATCGACGGGCATGGCGCACCGGATTGCGCGAGATCTTGACCCACCTACTCGCCACGGTGTCTCCTGGGTCCGTGCCGCAGCGCCCCAACCCGCTCCAGAAGCTCCTCGGAACCGCTAGCTCACTGGCGCAGCTTTGGGGCGTGCCGGGTCTCGCTGCCGGCGTCACGATCGAGTTCAGCCCGCGGCTGTCTCGATCACTGGGCCGATCGCTTCCCGTGAGGAAGATCGTCCGTCTCCACGCCGACCTCGCATCAGGTCCGCAGGCCCTGCTGCGTGAAGTGCTCTGCCACGAACTCGCCCACCTGGTAGCCTTCCAGCTCGACGGGAATGGTGTCCGTGCTCATGGCCCGATCTGGGCGGCTCTCGTCGCCAAGGCCGGCTACCGCCCCAGAACCCACCTGCAGGCAACGAGCGTTCGGTCAGCTCCGAATCGACCACGCCACCGTTATGAGCACGCCTGCCCTGTCTGCCACGCGCGCCGCCTCGCCTCCCGACCGATGCGTCGTTGGCGATGCACCCGCTGTCTGGAGGCCGGCCTGCCAGGCCGCTTCCAGATCCGACGGATTACGTAGCGATGCCTGCCTGTCCATTCTGTTCTCCTGCGGCTGGCCGAGTCTTCCACGACGAGGGCGACCCCTTCGTATGTCTCTGGGATGCGTTCCCCGTGTCACACGGCCACGCATTGGTCATCACGCGCCGGCACGTGGCCACGTGGTTCGAGGCCACGCTCGAGGAACGCGCGGCCCTCGTGCGCGGCATCGACGTCGCTCAGCAGGTCATCTTGGCTCGGCACAGCCCCGCCGGCTTCAACATCGGCATCAATGTTGGCGCAGCTGGCGGCCAGACCGTCGGGCATCTGCATGTCCACGTGATCCCGCGCTACGCAGGTGACGTGCCCAATCCCCGCGGTGGCGTGCGAGGTGTCATCCCTTGGCAGGCGGACTACCCCACGGCGGAGGCCGACCCCGCGCCCCCGGGCGTCGGAGAGGGCCCGCAGCTCGCCGAGCCTCCCCGTGTGCGGCCCTCGATCTCCGGTGGGGGCGCGGTCCGCGCGCCACGCCCACGCGGCGCCGTCATCGTGGGCAGCGACAGCGACCCGCTGCTGCCGCACCTCCTCAAGGACCTGTCGGACTGCCGGGCGCTGGACCTGGCCGTCGCCTTCGTCCTGCCGAGCGGGCTGAACCGCATCCATCCGTACCTGCAGGACATCCTGGACCGCGACGGGCGGATTCGGCTGCTCACCGGCGACTACATGGCGGTGACCGATCCGGTCGCGCTGTCCCGCCTCCTGGATCTACAGGACCGGCATCAGCCGGCGCCCCGCCTCGACTGCCGCGTCTTCGTGACCGACAGCGCCGTCGGCTTCCACCCCAAGGTCTACGTGATCCACGACCGGGCCGCCTATGTGGGCAGTTCCAACCTGACGCAGCCCGCGCTCGAACGCGGCGTCGAGTGGAACTACCGCGTCGAGCCGGCGCACGACCGGGCCGGCTTCGAGGCCGCGGTGCGAGAGTTCGAGGGACTCTTCCGGCACCCGAAGACGCGACCGTTGACCGAGGAGTGGATTCGCGAGTACGCGGCTCGACGGGTGCATGTCGTGAGGCCGGCGGTCGCTGGGCTGCCGAGCGAGCCGCCGGCTCCGCCGCCAGCGCCGCACACCGTGCAGGTCGAGGCGCTGGCCGCCCTGGAGCGGACGCGTCGGGATGGCAATAACGCCGGCCTCGTCGTCCTCGCGACGGGCCTCGGCAAGACATGGCTCTCGGCCTTCGACAGCCGGCCCTTCCGGCGCGTGCTCTTCGTCGCGCACCGGGAGGAGATCCTCAACCAGGCGCAGGACACCTACCGGCGGATTCGGCCGAGTGCCTCGCTTGGCCATTTCAGCGGCGAGGTCAAGGATCGGAACGCGGACGTGCTCTTCGCGTCGATCCAGACGCTGGCGCGTCGCACCCACCTGGAGACCTTTCCCCGCGACCACTTCGACTACATGGTGGTCGACGAGTTCCACCACGCAACGGCGGCCACCTACCGCCGGCTCCTCGCGCACTTCGCGCCCAAGTTCTTGCTGGGCCTCACCGCAACGCCGGAACGGACCGACGGCGGTGACCTGCTCGCCCTGTGCCGCGAGAACCTGGTCTACCGCTGCGACGTGCTCGAGGGCATCCGCCGTGGGCTCTTGTGCCCGTTCCACTACTTCGGTGTCCCCGACGAGGTGGACTACGCGAATATCCCGTGGAAAAGCGGACGCTTCGATCCCGAGAAGTTGGAGACAGCCGTTGCCACGCAGCGCCGTGCCGCGAACGCGCTCGAGCAGTGGCGCGAGCACGCTGGGACCGGCGCGCGGACGTTGGCCTTCTGCGTGTCCCAGCGGCACGCCGAGTTCATGAAGGACTACTTCCGCCAGCGCGGCGTGCGGGCTGTAGCCGTGCACGCTGGGGCCGGCAGCGATCCGCGGGCCCGGTCGCTGGAGTCTCTCGAGGCCGGCGACTTGGACGTCGTCTTCTGCGTGGACATGTTCAACGAGGGCGTCGACCTGCCGTCCGTCGACGCCATCCTCATGCTGCGCCCGACCGAGTCACGCATCCTGTGGCTGCAGCAGGTGGGGCGCGGGTTGCGCAAGAAGGAAGACAAGACGCTGCGGATCGTGGACTACATCGGGAACCACCGGACCTTCTTGCAAGGCGCGGTCACGCTGCTGCCGATGCAGGACGAGACACCGGCGGCACTGGTTGCGGCGCTCAAGCGGTTGGAGGAGGGGGACGCTGGGCTGCCCGAGGGCTGCGCGATCACTTACGACCTGCGTGCCATAGAGATTCTGCGTGCACTTATCCCGTCGGCCCAGGGGCGTGAGGCGGTGCGTGCCTGGTACGAGGACTTCCGCGACCGGCATGGCGCGCGGCCCACGGCTTCGGAGGCGTGGCATGCGGGCTACGACCCGGGGACCGTGCGCCGGCATGACGGATCGTGGCTGGGGTTCGTTCTAGGTATGGGGGACCTAGCACCGCGAGAATCGATAGCACTCGCCGCGAACCGGGACTTCTTTGCCGATCTTGAGACGACCCCGATGACGCGTAGTTACAAGATGCTGTTGCTGCAGGCGTGGATCGAGCAGGGTTCGTTCCCGGGTACGATCTCGATCGACGCGCTTGTCCGGGCAACGGGCGAGGTGATCCGCGGCTCGGCGACGCTGCTGGCCGACGTGGGGGGCGCGCGAGCAACGCCCGCTGAGTTGCGCCAGCTCCTCGAGACCAACCCGATCAAGGCGTGGACGGCTGGCAAGGGAACCACGGGAGGGCCGTACTTCACCTACCAGGGCGCTCAGCTGGCGAGCCGGCTGAACGGCTGGGGCGAGCATGGTGCGACGCTCCGCACCCTGACGCGCGAGATGGTCGAGTGGCGACTGGCTCAGTACCTGGGCCGCCAGCCTGGCGAGGCTGACGAGACTGCCGTGCTCCCGGGCGGGTCCAGCACAACTGGCGGATTGCCCAACCTGTGGCAGGAGTATCTGCGGGCGTCCATCCCGGGACTCTGGGGGCTGCCGTTCCCGGCCCACCTTCGGCAGCATGGGTTCGTGCAGATTGACAAGCACATATTCCTGCTCGTCACACTGGAGAAGAAGAACCTGCCCGAGGAGCATCGGTACGCGGACAGGTTCCTCGGGCCGGACCGCTTCGAGTGGCAGAGCCAGAACCAAACGTCCCGATCGTCCAAGCCTGGACAGAACATCAGGGACCACAGGGCGAGAGGCATTCAGGTTCACCTCTTCGTGCGACGGACCTCGAAGACGCAGAGGGGTACGGCATCGCCGTTCACATGCTGCGGAGATCTGGAGTTTCTGAGCTGGGAGGGAGACCGGCCGATCACTGTTCAATGGAAACTGCTGACGCCTGTGCCGGACCGGCTGTGGCGGGGACTGGGCGTCCCGACGCCGAATGATGGGGCCTGACGCCCCGCGGGGACCAAGAGCAGCGACGGGTGTCGCGGCCGTCCGGGTCGAGGGCCATCAAGGGCGCTGTGTTCCGCTGGCTTGGGTCCAGCCGATAGCGATTGGCGGCGGGGACTGCTGGCGCTTCTGCTGGCTGGCCTTGCCCCGTTTCCGTGGACAAGGGGCAAGGTCAACCCCCTCACGCCTTCCCCCCCCCGGCCGCCACCACCCTCTCGATCCACGCATCCGCCGCCCGCCCGCGCTCCACGAACACCTCCGGCTCGCGCTCCCCCGGAGCGAACACCAGCGTGACCGTCGCCTCCTCCGCCCCCGCCTTCACCTCGGCGATCGCCAGCTCCCGCGCCCGCAGCGCGCCGCGCCGGTCCGGCTTGCACGGATCCTTCCCGAAGAACGCCCCGCCCCCGATCGGCACGCCCGGCCCGAAGCCGTCCACGACCAGCTTCTTGCCCGACAGGCCGTTGTCCCCGTGCGTGCCGCCCTGGCAGAACTCGCCCGCGCCGTTGAGGTGCAACTGGGCGGCCTCGAACCGCGCCACCCCCGGCACCGCCTCATCCAGCTCCTCGCAGGCCCGCGCCAGGAACGGCAGCAGCAACCGGTGCTGCTCCTCGTACGACATCCCCGTCGCGTGCTGCACCGACAGGATCAACCGCCTCCACGCGAAGCGCCGCCGCCCGCCCGGCGCCGGCCACTCCTCCAGCACCGGCAGCAGCTTGAAGTCCGGCCCGAGGCGCTCGGTCGCGTGCTCGCGCCGCCATGCGCACAGCCGCTCGCCCAGGCGCAGGGCCAACCAGTGGGCGGGCGGCAAGAAGTCCGTCGCGGGCGAGTCGCAGGCGTAGCCGGTGCAGATGGCCTGGTCGTCGGAGAGGTCGCGGATCGCGCGCTCGCCGGGGAGCAGGGGCTCGCAGCACAGGTCGTGGGTGACCTGCAGCGACTCCGGCGCGGGCGTCCAGCGGGTGCCGTAGCCGGCGGCGCGGTAGGCCTCGCGCGCGAGGTGCGGCAGGAAGTCGGACGGGTCGCCGGGGCCGGCGGGGCCGGCGGCGAGGCGGCCGGTCACGAAGACCTTGTCGGTGTGGACGGCCACCTCGATGGCGGCGAAGGCGAGCGGGTCGAGGGCCAGGGCGTGCTGCACGCAGGCCTCGGCCACGGCGTCGGCGAGGCGGTCGGGGTGGCCGGGCGAGACGTACTCGGCGCAGTGGACGCGGGGTTGCATGGGCGGTCCTTTCAGGCGGGGGTGGGCAGTTGCTCGACGTGGCGCGCGGCGGCGGCGAGGTCGTTGGTGGTGGCCATGCCGGGCTCGCGCCACAGGCCGACGAAGAGCTCGACGTGCAGGTCGCTGAAGGCGGTGGGCGGGACCTGGCCGACCCAGCCGTCGGTGACGATCACGGTGCGGCGGGGGCGACGGCGGGGCGGCAGGGCGGCGAGGTGCGCGAGCACGCAGGCGATGTCGGTGCCGCCGGTGTTGCGCAGCTCCTGGCGCCCGAGGTCGCCGGGGCGCACCTCGTCGATGACGGTGCTGAAGACGAAGAGCTTCAGGGTGCCGGCGCGGTGCAGGGGCGCCAGCACGGCGGCCAGGGCCGGCAGTGCGGCCGACATGGAGCCGCTGACGTCGAGGTAGGCGTGGGCCACGGGCGCGGGCCGCGGGCGCACGCGGCGCTGGATCTCGGTGCCGCG
>VGRQ01000328.1 GCA_016875315.1 Deltaproteobacteria bacterium
GACGGTCTCGAGGAGCTTCGCACGAGGGTGCAGGGTGCCCACCCCGACCGCGATCGCGCCATGGCAGCGGTGGGCGGGCTCGATCACGGCCGCTGGGTAAACCCCCTCGACGCCGCGACCGACGCCGCCCGGGGCCTCAAGAAGCTCGCGGCGGTGCTCTCGGGCGCGGGAGGCGGCCTGCCTGCCACCGCCGAGGTCGGGGCTTTCGACGACGCCGCGACCATCCGCGAGAAACACGCGCCCTTGTTCCGCGCCGCGAGCACCGACCGCACGCTCGGCGCCGCGCAGGACGACCATGTCAAGACGCAGCTCCAGGGCCTCGACAAGGTGGAGGCGGAGCTGGTGCGCGACGTCCACCACCGGCTGCGGGAGCTGTTCGACAAGAAACTTCGGCAGGCCGCCCTGCGGTCGCTGCCCGACGTGGAGAACGGCTTGCGCGCCGTCGCCGCGCTCCTCGACGACCACGCCCAGCGCAACAGCGCGCGCCTCGGCGAGTCCAGGCCCCCGCCCGACCCGTACCGCGAGGAGCTCGAGGCGGCAGTGCGGGCACTGCCCGACGCCGCGCTGATGCGCGCCTCCGGCCTCGTTGTGGGTGCTGCGGTGGCCTTCCCCGTCTTCATGCTGGTGGGCGGTGCCGACCCCCAGGCTGCCGCCCCGGCGATGCCGACGATCGCGGCGACCAGTGCGGCCAGCGCCGCCCCGGCCGCGGTGCCCTTCCCAGTCGCAGAGCTCGTGCCCTTCGGGGTGGCACTGGCGCTCGGCGTCGTCGCCTTCCTCGCGTGGTACTGGATCGCCTCGCACTTCGCCCGCGAGGGCGTACGCCGCGTGCTCACTCAACGGCTCATGGCCGTGCGGGAGCTCTGGGCGGGGGGCGGCGGCGGCCGGAACGAGCGGCAGGCGGAAGACCAGCTCGACCTGCGTCGCCAGCGGGTCCGCCGAGTGGCGCGGCTGGCCATTGGGCACGCGCTGAACCACATCTCCTCCTTCAAGCTTGGCATAAACCGGGCGCTCGACCGGGCGGGACAACATTTGCGCGCGATGAGCGTGGAGCCGACATCGAGCCCCGCGACAGACGACCTGCGCCGCTTGTGGGGCGAGGGAGATCACCTCCACCAGCCGCTGGTCTCGCCGCGTCGCGTCGCGGAGTGGGTTTCTCGAGCCCGCGTGAAGGCGGGCGCACCCGAGTGGGCCGACGCGCTCCTGGAGCGGAGCTGGCCTCGTCGCGACGACGACGCCCACGACGAGCCCTGCGCGGACCAGGCGCTGCTGGTCGCTGCGGCGCAGGCGCAGGTGGCGGCGATCGAGGTCGCCCCGGCCTCGGGCGCGGGTTCAGTCACGAGCCTGTTGTCGGACGGCGGGGTGCGTGACGAGGCGGCGGCGCAGGTGGCCCGCTTCGTGCAGCACGCGGTCGCGGCCCTCGACCAGCCGATGTTGCCTCTCCGCGACGACGGCACTCCGGCCGGCCAGGCCGCCATGGCCCCACTCGCCATCGCGCCCCGCGTGGCCCTCGATCGTTTCGAGGAAGCCTACAAACACTCCCAGCTCACGGTCACTCCCCTCTGGGTCGACAGCCCCGCGCCGCGGGTCGTCTTCGTGCGCGCTTGGGACGGATACACCGCCGAGGAGGTGGCCCGCGGGGCCGGTCTCGCCCCCGGGGGAAGGCCCGCATGAATCCGGTCGCGCCTGCGGCCCTCTCTTGGTCGCTGCCTGCGGTGGTCCTCCTCCCCTGCGCGATGGTGGCGCTCTGCGGGCCGGTGGTGGGCTGGCTCGTCGCGATGCTCGTGGTGGGCGCTCGGCGGGGGCCTCGCCCGAGGCGGGCGGCGGCGGTCTTCCTGCGGGTCGCCCTCGCGGTGCTCGCGTGCGCCGGGGCCCTCCGCGCGCTCTTGTACTCGCTCGGCGCCCCGGGTGGCCCCGAGGGGGCGGTGGCCGCCCTCAACAGCGCGCTGGCCTCGCCGGGCACTGGGTTCTGGGGCACCCTCGTCACCCAGACTGGCATGACCGTGCAGCTCAACCCGGTGCGGGCCGACCTCTTGTTCCCCCTCGCGGCCTTGTTCGGCCTCTTTTCGATCCCCGCGGCGATCGCCGCGAGTCTCGTCGAGGCTCGCGACAACGCCTCGCCGGACTACGAAGTTCCCTATGGCGGCTGGGTCGCGCTGGCGGTGGCCGCGACCACCGTGCTCGGCACATCGATGGCCTACGGGCACTACGCGGACACCCAGCCGAGGCTGTTGCTCGACTTCGTCGCCGCCGGGCCCGCGGTGCTCACCTGCTTCGGCATCTGGGCGCTCTCCGGGCGCCGCACCCCCCCGAAGGAGGCGGCGAAGGAGGCCTCCGCCACCCCGGCTGTCAACGAGCGCGGCGACATCGTCCAGCGCTGGATCGACGTCCACGCCCTGTCTCGAGACGCGCGCGCCGTCTTCCAGGAAGCGGCGATCCGGCGGGAGGGGGGCGGTCGCGTTGCGACCGAGGCCTGGCGCAACGCGGGCGCGCACGGCGCCCCGCCTGAGGCGCTCGACCAGCTCCGCGCGCTGTTGAGCGGCGAGCCAGGGGCGTGGGTGGTAGGCGATCTCCCCGCCCCCACCGAGGAGTTCTTCGTCACCGCCATGCTGGTCGTCGCGGCGCAGGACCTTGGGCTCCCCTGCCTGGTCGTGACCGACGAGCCGGGGGTGGCGCGGGACCGCCTCCGTGCCGCCCTCCGGCTCGCGGGAGCCTGGCGCTACGGCCCGCTCACCGCCGGCGCGGACGAGTTCAAGCAGTCCCTTGGCGATGTCCGCATGCCGGCGGTGGCCTTCCTGAGCGTGCGCGAGCTCTCGGGCGACGGCAATCGGGCGCTCTGGACCTGCATGGAACCGCGGCCCGGCGCCACCCCCTGGACGCGCACCCTCGGCCTCTGCGTCATCTCCCGCCTTGATCGCGGCTCGCCGCTGGAGGTGACGCACCGGTATTTCACGCTGCGACGCCTCTCCCTCGCGCTTGCCTCGGCCGGCGCCGACTACGCGGTGCTCGCGACGGGCTTCGGCGGCGCGGGGACACTGCGGCTGATTCGCCACGCATTTCCAGGTTTTCGCCCTCAGGAGGTGCCCATCGGCCTGCGGGAGTCGGCGCCGGTGAAAGTGTGGGTGGCCGAGCCGGGCTTCGTCGCCCGCGCGGGCGAGCCGTGGCCGCGCCGCGCCGCCAACCCGCTGGTGAAGATGACACCGCCCGTGCCAGTGCGGGTGGGCGACCCGAGTGGGCACTTCGACGACGGCGTGGGAATCTGGGGGGGCGACGTGGTCCTCGGTCGCGACCTGACGCTCGATGGCGCGGCCTCGATCAGCCTCCTCGGCGACGCATGGCTCGTTGCCGGCTGGCGCACCCTGGGCAACCGCCCCCCCTTGCCCGACGGCAGTGTTCACCACGCCCTCTGGTCGTGGGAGCCATCGCCAGTGACGACCTACCTGCGTGACCATAACCGCTTGTTGAACCTCAAGCATCACGGGCACCTGCCCACGCCTCGCGCGCTAGTGGGCGCCAGCAACCCCCACCTCGCGCGCGCCCACCTCCAGGCAGCGATGCGCGAGGGTCGCCAAGACCAGCAGTCACTCGGCGACATCTTCGGCGCCGATCTCACCGAGCAGGAGCTCAAGGCCGCCGGGGGAAATGCCGGCCACCTGCTGCGGTTTCGCCCCGCCGGCGACAAGCTCGAGCGGGTCCGCGCCGTGCCCCCGTTGCCGGGCGCTCTGGGCGACGTGCTCCGCGAGACGGTCACCGACGCCGTCGTAGAGATCAAGGACAACAACGGCGGCGTGACGATCGCGCTCACCGACGAGTCCGTTGCCAACGTGCGCTTCTACCCGCACCGGGTGTTCGCCTTCCGCGACGCGCGCTACCGCGTGCCCCAGCACACGTTCGACCGTGCCCGACGCGTGATCCGCGTGGAGAGCACCGACGCCAGCCAGCCCATCACCCGCCCCGACCTGGTGATCGACCTACGGGATCCGCGGGTCGCCGACGCGCCGCAGCACTACACCTCCGAGCGCCGCAGCTTCACCTACGCGAGCTTCGACGTGGTCGCCCACGAGAAGGTGGTCGGGGCCCACCTCAACCCGGGTCACGTGCGCCTCGACACCCCCGAGGTCGCAACCTACCCCACGCGGGTCCGCGTGATCGCCTTCGACACGCCGGTCTCGGTGAACGCGATGACCCACCTCGCCGCGTGCGTCGACCGCGTCGTCATGGCACATCTGCTCGCAGCCGACGACGACATCCACGTGATCCACGCCCCGCAGGGCACCTTCCCGGCGATCCCCGCGGGGGTCGCCGCCGTCGACCGCTACGTCGGCGGCATGGGCGTGGCGGAGGCGCTCGACGTCTACGTCATCGACGAGGTACTGCGCTGGGTGGCCGAGATTCTGTTCGAGTGCCCGTGCAAACACGGCTGCGAGCGATGCACGCCGCCCGAGGCGCTGAGCATCGGCCCCGACAAGGACGGGGTGCTGTCGCTCCTCGGCCGCTAGTCCCGCCGCTCGCATCGCTGGCAAATCGCGGCCGAAACTGAGACAATCCATTCCATCCTGAGGTTCCATGTACCCCCCTGGCAGCAAGTTTGAGGGCGGCCGGTATGAGGTGATGAAGTTGCTCGGCAGCGGGAGCTTCGCCGCCGTCTACCTGGTGCGCCACTCCGGACTCCTGAGCCTGCATGCGATCAAGGTGCTCGACGAGAAACTCGCGGGTGACCCGGACCTGCGAAACCGCTTCCTTGCGGAGGGACAGATCCAGGCTCAGCTGCGCCACCCCAACGTCGTGGCGGTGACCGACATCGTCACCGACCCGGCGCCGGGTCTCGTCCTGGAGTACGCAGAGGGGCCCACGCTCGCGGAGTACCTCACCGACCGCGGCAACGCGCCGCCTCCCATTCGCGCCGTCCTCGACATTATGCTGCCCATCCTCGAGGGCGTCGGCGCGGCCCATCGCAAGGGCATCGTCCACCGCGACCTGAAGCCGGACAATATTATCCTCACGCGCGATGCCGCGGGCAAGGGTCGCCCGATGGTCACCGACTTCGGGATCGCCAAGGTTATGGACGACACCGGCCTCTCGACGCAGAAACGTCGAACCGAGGGTGGCGTCCGCATGGGGACGGTGCAGTACATGAGCCCCGAGCAGGTGAGGGGACTCGTCGATCTCGATGCGCGCTCCGACATCTTCGCGCTCGGCGCCATCCTCTACGAGGTGGTCACGGGCCGGATGGCCTTCGACCGCCCGAGCGCGTTCGACAGCATGAAGAGCATCGTCGACGGCGAGTATGAGCCTCCCGAGCGCCTGATCGGAGGCTTGCCGCCGATGTTCGCGGCCTGCATCCGCAAGGCGCTAGCGGTCGATCCGTCCGAGCGCTTCGCGGATTGCGATGCCTTCCGCTCCACGCTGGCGCTCGCGGAGGACCCGCGCGCGCCCTTGCCCGAGCGCCCCTCGAAGTCGGCCGCCATTTCGCGCATCCCCGAGCCGACCGCCGCGCAGGGCCCGGCGAGCGGGCTCGACCCAAGACGCCCTGGCCACCTGGCGGATCGGGCCGCGCGCGGGGCCCCACCGGGGGCAGGGCTCGCGCCCCCCCGGCGGCGCGGCACAGGCCGCGATGGTGGACGCGACGACGCCCCGTGGGGGCAGGCCTACCCACCGCCGGGGCAGCCCTACCCGCAGCAGGGCAGCCATTCCCAACCCGGTTCGCCCGACCCCTTCGCCGTGCCGGAGGAGCGGGGCATGATCCCCGTGAACTTTAACCACAGCGCCTTCGTCTCGGCGTTGCTGAACATCTGCTGCCTCCCGGGGCTTGGCCAGATGTACAACGGGCAGTTCGGCAAGGGTCTGTTGCTGCTGATGCTCCACGTGGTGCTCGCGTTGATTACCTTTGGTGGCTCGCTCTTTATCACGTGGCCCGTCGCGATCATCGACGGCTGCCTGGTGGCGTCGAAGCGGCGGCGGCAGCCGGTGGGCTCCTGGGAGTGGTTCTGATCGAGGTCCCGCCCTGCCCGCGCGACGACCGATCCATCCGGTTACAATGTTTCACCCGGAGAATCGAACGATGAGAGCACTCGCCGCCACTGTCGCGCTGCTCGGCCTTGCGGCCCTCGCTTGCAGCGGGAGTCCG
>VGRQ01000329.1 GCA_016875315.1 Deltaproteobacteria bacterium
GCCCGCGCGCCCGCCATCGAGCTGCGCAGGCTGAGCTTCGCCTACGGCGATCGTCCCGTGCTGCGCGAGCTCAGCACCACCCTCCCGGCCGGCGCGACCGTGGGCATCTACGGTCCCGTGGGGAGCGGCAAGTCCACGCTATTGCGCGTCTTGTCGCGACTGGAGAATCCGGCGCGCGGCACGGTGTTCGTCGACGGCGTCGACGTCCTCGATCTCGATCTCGACGCCTACCGGGCCGCCCTCTGCGTGGTGCCCCAGGCGCCCTTCCTCTTCTCGGAGACCATCCGCGAGAACGTCGGCTTCGGCGCCCCCGACGAGCGCGTGCGCGGGGCGGTGGCCGCCGCCGCGCTCGACCCCGACGTGGCGGCCCTTCCCGACGGCCTCGGGACGGTGGTGGGCGAGCGCGGCATCGCCCTCTCCGGGGGCCAGCGCCAGCGGGTGGCGCTCGCGCGCGCGCTGTTGCGCGAGGCCCCGATCGTGCTCCTCGACGACGTGCTCTCCGCCGTCGACCACGCCACCGAGCAGGAGTTGATCGGCACCCTCCGCAGCCGCGCCGGGGCCACCCGTCTCGTGGTGTCCCACCGTCTCTCGGCGCTGGTGCACGCTGACTTCATCCTTGTGCTCGACGCCGGGAAGCTGGTCGACCAGGGCACGCACGACGAGCTGTTGTCGCGACCGGGGCCCTACCGAGAGGCCTGGCTCGCTCAGCAGGTGGCGGCATGAAGGCGCGGAGCTGGTCCTGGGCCTCCCTCTGGCCCTTCATGCGCGCCGACGCGGGCTGGTTCGGGCTGGCCCTCGGCCTCACGCCGGTGATCGCGGCGATCGGCGTGGCGCAGCCGATGTTGTTGAAGCAGGCGCTCGACCGTCATGTCACCGGCGGCAGCGCCGAGGGCCTCGGCCGCGACGCGGGTTTCTACCTGGCGGCGGTGCTCGCGGCCTTCGCGGTGGAGGCGGTCTACACCGTCGTCACCGCCGTGGCCTCGGAGAACACCATCCTGCGGCTGCGGCACGCGCTGGTGAAGCACGTGCTCGGCCTCTCGCAGCGATTCTTCGAGAAGCAGCCCACCGGGCAGATCATGTCGCGCGCCACCAGCGACATCGACGCGCTCAACGAGGCGCTCGCCGCCGGGTCCATCTCGCTGGTGCTCGACGTGATCACCATGCTCGGCGTGCTCGGCGGCATGTTCTGGCTCGACGCCAAGCTGGCGCTGGTGCTCCTGCTCCTCGGCCCGCCGATCGCCGGGGTGATCGAGCTGGCCCGCCGTCGCATGCGCGCGCTCTTCGGCGAGATCCGCGACTCGCTCGCGGCCCTCAACGCCTTCGTGGCCGAGCGAATCGCGGGCATCGAGGTGATCCAGCTCTTCGGCCTAGAAGCGCGCACGAGGAGCCGATTCGACGACCTGAACGACCGCTACCGCCGCGCCAACGTGATGAACAACGTGTGGGACGCCTCGCTCTACGCCTTCATCGACGGCGTGGCCTCGGTCGCGGTGGCGCTGATGTTGTACTGGGGCGCCGAGCACGCCACCGACGCGGTCACCGTGGGCCTCGTCGTGGCCTTCCTCGACTACATCGAGCGGCTGTTCCGGCCGCTCCGCGAGCTGTCCGGCAAGATCACCTTCCTGCAACGAGCAGCCGCCGCCCTGGAGAAGATCTTCGGGCTCCTGGCGGTGACCGACCGCATCACGCCCGGCGACTCGTCGGTCGACAAGCCGAGCGGTCACCTCGTCATCCGCGACCTGAGCTTCCGGTACCGTCCCGACGGTCCCGACATCCTCGACGGCGTGAACCTCGAGGTGCGGCCGGGCGAGGTGGTGGCCGTGGTCGGACGCACCGGCGCCGGGAAGAGCACGCTGGTTCGCCTGCTGTCGCGCGTCCACGACGGCTACCAGGGGCACATCGAGGTCGACGGCGTGGAGCTGTCGCGACTCACGCCCGAGAGCGTCCGCCGGGCCGTGGGCTTCGTGCGACAGGAAGTCCAGCTGTTCCGCGACACCTTGCGTTTCAACATCACCCTTGGCGACGACGCGCTCGACCCGGCGCGGCTGGGGGCGGCGATCGCCCAGTCGGGCGCTGATCGTATCGTGTCGCGACTGCCCCTCGGCCTCGACCAGCCGCTGCGAGAGCGCGGCGCCGACGTGTCGGCCGGCGAGGCGCAGATCATCTCGCTGGCGCGCACGCTGGCGCGCGACCCGGCGATCGTCATCCTCGACGAGGCCACCGCCAGCGTCGATCCCGTCTCCGAGAAGCTGCTCCAGGAGGCCATCGACCGGCTCTTCGCCCACCGCACCTGCCTGGTCATCGCCCATCGCCTCTCCACCATCACCCGCGCCCACCGCATCGTGGTGCTCGACGCGGGGCGCGTCGTGGAAGTGGGCACGCACGCGGGGTTGCTCGCCCTCGGCGGCGCCTATGCCCGGCTCTACCGCGAGGGCCAGGCGGCCACGGGTGCCCTCGCCACCGCCTGATTGCATTGCCATCAATGCTATCAGTGGCTACCCTGCGCGCATGACCAGCATCACCATCCGCCAGCTCCCCGACGACCTCAAGCAGCGCCTGCGGGTGCGCGCCGCGAACAACGGGCGTTCCATGGAGTCCGAGGCCCGCGAGATCCTCGCCCGTGCCCTCGCCCCCGATCTCCCCGCGGCGCCGGGCCTCGGCACCCAGATCCGCGCCCTCTTCGCGGACATCGGTGGTGCCGATCTCGACATGCCACTCCGCGAGTCTCCACGGGACCCGCCGGAGTTCTCCTGATAATCCTCGACACGAACGTGGTCTCGGAGCTGATCAGAACTTCTCCGAGCGAGGTCGTGTTGCGCTGGACCGACCGGCAGCCGCCGCAACAGTTGTTCATCTCGGCGGTCACCGAGGCGGAACTCCGCGTAGGTGTGGCGATCCTTCCCGATGGACGCCGGAAGCAGATGATCGCCGCCAGGGTCGACGAGATGCTGTCGCGCGTATTCTCGGGCCGTACCCTCGCCTTCGACTCCGCCGCGGCGGTCCACTACGCCAACCTGATCGCCACGCGCCGCCTCGCTGGGCGGCCGCTGATGCAGGCCGACGCGCAGATCATCGCCACCGCAGCGGCGCACCGGGCAAGCGTTGCCACGCGCAATGTCCGTGACTTCGAGGGTTCGGGCGTGGCGATCATCGACCCCTGGTCGTCGCTACAGTAGGTCCTGGATCGCCCGCACGTCGTTGGCGGCGCTCGCCGCCACGGCGCGGCTGATGATCCCCGCCTCGAGCAACTGGCGAAGGTGATCCTCGAGGCGTTGCATGCCCATGGCCCGCGAGGTGGCCATCACGTTCTGCACCTGGTGGTACTTCTCCTCGCGGATCTGGTTGCGCACCGCGTCGGTGCACACGAGCACCTCGGTGGCGAGTGCGCGCCCCCGGCCGTCGGCCCGGGGCAAGAGGCGCTGCGCGATCACCGCCGTGAGCACCGAGGAGAGCTGCGTCTTCACCTGGTCTTGCTGCGCGGCGGGGAAGACGTCGATGATGCGCGAGAGCGTCCCCACCGCGCTGGGCGTGTGCAGCGTCGCGAGCACGAGGTGACCGGTCTCGGCGGCGGTGAGCGCGGTGGCAATCGTCTCCAGGTCGCGCATCTCGCCCACGCAGATCACGTCGGGGTCCTCGCGGAGCGCGTGGCGGAGCGCGTCGGCGAAGGTCTTGGTGTCGCGTCCCACCTCGAGCTGGACCACCACGGCCTGGCCGTGCGGGTGCCGGTACTCCACCGGGTCTTCGATGGTGACGATCTTCACCTTGCGACGCTGGTTGATGTGGTCGACGAGCGCGTTGAAGGTGGTCGTCTTCCCCTGCCCCGTGGGACCGGTGATGAGGATGAGCCCGGTGTCGCGCAGGGCCAGGTCCTTGAGCACCGGCGGCACGCCGAGCTCGTCGGGCGTGCGAACCCGCCGGGGTGTCACGCGGATGGCCGCCTCGGCCACGCCCTCGCGGAGGTGTACCGACACGCGGAAGTGACCCAGCGGCGCCTGCGTGCGCGGGTCTTCGAACTCCAGCGACACCGACGCCTGCCACTCGCGATCGAGCGTCTCCGCGTGGTGGTGGGGCAGCATGGCGCGCACGATCCGGTCGCAACTCTGGGCGTCGAGGGCGGGGCGTTCCAGCTTGACCAGGCTGCCGTGTACGCGCGCCATCGGCGGCGCGCCCGCCACGAGGTGGAGGTCGCTCCCGCCGCGCGCCAGCACCTCGGCCAGCATCTCGATGACTTCCATGCCCTCAAGGTAGCTCGGGCGTGCGCTACGATGTGCGCATGCGATCATTCGTGCTGCTCCTCGCCGCCTGCGGCGAGGCCATCAACAGCGGCGTTGTCCTTCCCGACCTGGGCGACGAGTGCGACGCCGACGGCTGTACCTTCCCGAACGTGTGCAGTCACGATGGGATCTGCGTGGAGCCGGGGAGCGCGGGCGCGGCCATCGAGGGCGACGACTGCTCGGCCACCGAGGAATGCGCCTATGGCCTGTTGTGCTCGGGCCAGAACGTGTGCGTGGAGAGCGGCGCCGAGGGCACGCACGCCGACGGCGAGGCCTGCGGCGGCGACGACGACTGCCTCGCCGGCTATGCCTGCCAGGACGGCGAGTGCGTGGACCTCGAGATTCCCTACTGGGAAGGCGGCCCCTGCCCGGCCGACGAGGCCGACGGCGACTTCAAGGTGCTCTACCAGGTGCCCGACCTCCCCACCTCGGAGCCGCTGGACTTCTTCTCGATGCCCTTCCCGCACGACCTGCGGCTCGGGTCGGGCGGCACCCCGGTGCTCGACGGCTTTCCCGTGCCCGGCGAGGAGCTCGCGCCCGGGGTGGACAAGCTGCTGAACCTCGTGGAGGGCCACTACGGCTGGGGCCTCGACCCGGTGGTGTACTTCCGCTTCAACCGGGCGCAGGACGTCGGCACGCTGTCGGTGCTCAACTCCGAGGCCACGATCCACTTCGCCAGCATCGACGAGGGCGCCGAGGACTACGGCGAGCTCGACGCCTTCCAGTTCTACACCCGCACCAGCCGCGGCCGGTACATCTGCCCCAACTGGGTGGCGGTCACCACCTACGAGGGCTACCCGCTCCGCCCCAACCAGACCTACGCGGTGTGGCTGACCAAGGGCATCGAGAGCAAGTCGGGCGAGGAGGTCTTCCGCGACGAGGACTTCAAGGTGCTGATGCAAGACGACCGGCCCGACGACGCCACCGACGCCGTCGCCTACGACATGTTCGGCCCCTTCCGCGACTACGTCGACACCGCTGGCCTCACCCGCGGCGAGATCGTGGCGGCCACGGTGTTCTCCACCGGCGACCCGCTCGCCTGGGTGTACTACTTCCGCGAGGTGGTGATGAGCGAGAGCACCACCGTGCAGGTCGACCAGATCGACACCTGCGCCGCCTCGCCCTGCAACCGGAGCTGTGGCGGCGGCACGGCGGCGGAGTACCACGCCCTGGTTTCCATCCCCGAGTTCACCGACGGCGGCGGCGTGCAGTACAGCTCGAGCTACCGTCCCGAGGTGAGGGGCACGATGCAGGCCTGCGCCGTGGTCACCTACCCCTCCGGCGAGGCGCCAGCTCCTGGCTGGCCGGTGGCGATCCTCCAGGGCGATCACGGGGGCACCGCGCAGGACTACGTCGGCGGCCTCGCCGACCAGCTCGCCCGCCAGGGCGTGGCCACCATCGCCCTCGACCTGCCCCAGAACGGCGAGCGCGCCACCGGCGACGATCCCGCCGCCGCCTGGTTCACCACCGACTCGCCCAACGCCTGGCGCGGGAACATGCTCCAGGCCTACGCCGACCTCTTCTCGCTGGCGCGCCTCGCGATGGAGAGCCCCGAGCTGGGCTTCGATCCCGACGAGCTGTGGTTCATCGGCGAGGGGGCCGGCGCCGACGCCGGCGTGCCCTTCCTCGCGCTGTCAAAGGAAACGCGCGGGGGCGTGCTCGGCAACCCCGCCGGTCGCCTCGGGCACCAGTTCACCCAGCGCACCGCCCCCGCCGACGTGGCGCACGCGCTCCAGAAGAGCTTCGCCGACAGCAACCTCAACCGCTGGCACCCGGTGGTGAACTTCCTCCAGCTGTGGATGGGGCCGGTCGACCCGGCGCTCAGCGCCGAGGCGATGCTGCGCGAGCCG
>VGRQ01000330.1 GCA_016875315.1 Deltaproteobacteria bacterium
GCAGCCGGCGAGGCGGTCGAAAACCTGCCGCGCATCGCGCTCGGGGCCGTAGCGGCGATCGGGCGCCACGGCGCCGAGCTTCTCCTCGTCGGGGGCGCGGCGCTGGAGCCAGTCGGGCACGCCCTTCTCGGCCACCCGCCGGGTGATCGCGGGCACGCCGGCCTTGCGGAAGTACTTCTGCGCGAGGATGTCGACCGCCACCTGGCTCCAGCCCTCGGGCACCTGCACATCATCAGCCTCGAACACCAAGGATCCATCCGGGTTGCGGATCTCCGAGCGACGGCCAACCCAGGAAAAGGCATCGTAGGGGGAGGATGGAAGAAGCGAGGAAGGAGAGGTGAAACGGCGGGAAATTTGCATGGGGTATTGACTCCGCAAGAGCTGGGGGCCGACCGCGAGCGAGAGCACGCGGCCCCCACCCGTGCCGCGATCGTATGGGACCTCCATTTGCAGGTCAAGGGGTCAGACCACAAGATGTTGTGGGTCGATCACCTATAGACACACTACATAATGTGTCCATACCTTATCCACAGGGTTATCCAGGCTTCTCCACAGCCCTGGGGGCCTTGGAGCCCGCCGACACGTCGATCGGGAGCTCGATCGTGCCCACCTCGCCCCCTGGGTCGCTGGCCTTGATCTTCACCGTGTAGCTACCGGCGGCGTCGGTCTCGCTGCCCTTCCAGTGCAGCACGCCGCGGGGGTCGATGCTCATCTGCGGTGGCCCGCCCTCGAGCGACCAGGTGATGTCGTCGCCGTCGGGGTCTTCCGCGACCACACGGAAGCCCTCGACGGTCCTGATCCTCGCCGGGTCGGTCTCGAACTGGGGTGGCGCGTTGACGATCTCGATGGGCTGGGTGGTCATCGTCTTCTCCAGCGCGCCGTCGCTCACGGTGAGGGCCACCGTCACCCGCTGCCCGCGGCTGTAGTCGCCCAGCTCGAGCTCGGCGCCGCGCACCGCCACCTTCTGCCCGTCCACCTCCCAGCGGTACTCGAGGTCGACGTCCTGGCCGTCGGGATCGCTCGCGTCGGCCTTGACCACCAGCGTGTCGAGCACCGTCGGCTGCCCCGGCGACACGGCGAAACGCTTGATGACCGGTGCGCGGTTCAGGCCGGGGACCGCAGCTTCGGCATCGTCCTGGCCGCCCGCGACCGCGTTCTTCTCGTCGCGGGTGACGTGTCGCCCCCCGCCTGCCTTCCGCGCCGGGGGCGGCGCCGCCTCCTCCGTGCCACAGCCGAGCACCAGCACCACCCACAGCATCGTTGCCTCTCGCGGAACCGTGAGTATATGCGCCGCTGGAGCGCGCGCTTGAAGCTCACGGTGCTCGATCGTCAAGACATGCGCTGGCGGCTCCAGCTGGAGCTGTCCCCGGCGCTGCCGGTGCGCGGGCTCACCGTCGGGCTCGTCGGCGAGGACGGCCGCCCCCTCGGCCCCGCGGTGGTGGCCCCGCCAACCCCGGGTGGGCTGGTCGAGGTGAGCGTGCGCGGCCCCTGCACGCTGCCCCCGGGCACCGTGGCGCGCGTGACGCTCGACCTCGAGGGCGAGCCCGCCGTCGTCCACGAGCTCGTGGTGGATCGCCGCCGCGGCCTGCACGCCTGGCTCCACGCCGACGGCGACCTGCCGGTGGAGTCGACAGGCGAACTGCAGGCCTTGTCCGCCTCGGAGATGCGGAAGCTCGCGCGCGCGTGGTGCTGGCTCGGTGCGCCCGAGCCTGTCGCGCCCGACTGCGGCTGCCCCCCCGAGGGGATGATCGACCTGCTGCGCGACTGCGGCGTCGACGTCGACGACATCAGCCCCGAGATGGCCGAGCAGCTCCGCCGCGCCGGGAACTAACGGCGCTCGGCGCGCGTTTTCATCTTGCGCAGCAGGTTCCGGACCGCGTCGATGGCCAGCCAGCGGCGCACCCATCCCGGCACGCTCACCTCGTGGCGACTGCGCGAGTAGTAGGTGAGCAGGCTCTTGCCTTCGACGTCGTCGATCTTGAAGTAGCCATCGCAGAGCGCGAGGTCGTTGGGCTGCGCCGGGTCGAGGGTGTAGGCGCAGGTGTTGTCCTTGCACGTCCAGTGATTGGTGAAGCGGACGTCGAAGCCGAACACCTCCATGTCCACCGCCACGTACCACTCGTAGGGGCTCACCCGGCGGTACTCGGTGATGTCGCGCAGCGTGCCGTTCTCGGGGATGCGGGCGCGCAGGTCGAGCACGTCGCCCCAGAGCGGCGACGACGGCTTGTCGACGAGCACGTAGCCGGTGGAGATGGTGTCGGCGCCGCTGGTGTCGGCGTGGACCACCACCTCGCCGGCCCGGAGCTCCACCCACTCGTCCTCGCTGAGGGGCGCGGCGGCGAGAGCGAGCGAGACGAGGGCAACCACCACCCGCAGCATAGGCCGATGGGCGGCGCGCCGTCACCGGCCATGCACGCAGATCTCGCGGAGGGGGCAGGCGGGACAGATGGCGTCGTCGCGGCGGGCGCGGCAGTCGCCACTGATGCCGAGGTGGGCCAGCGCGAAGTCGTAGCGGAGGGGGTCGGCGGGGTGCAGCTTCGCCAGCGCCGCGGTCAGCTCCCCCGCCGCGCTCCAGCCGGGGGTGGCCCGCGAGACCAGCCCGAGCAAGCGAGAGATGCGGAACACGTGGGTGTCGAGCGGAATCACCAGCGCCGCGGGAGAAAAACTCCGCCACAGGCCGAGATCGGGCGCCTGGGTGCGCACCATCCAGCGCAGGAAGAGGCACCAGCGCTTCATCGCCGACCCGTCGCGCGGCGAGGGCAAGAAACGGCGGAAGCTGGCGCGCGAGGGCGACGAGGCCCGGATCTCGTCGATGGCGCGAGTCATGCGCTCGGTCGTGTCGCGACCGGAGAATAGTCGCTCGAAGCCCCCCGTCCTGGTCACCCGCCCGGCGAGCGCGCAGAGATCGACGATGTCCTCCGCGGGATGCCAGCGGTAGTAGAGCCCCCGGAGCGCGCGAAAGTCCCCGCGGGCCACGAAGGCGGCGGGCTGCCCCTCGGCGGCGGCGAAGAGGCGCTCGAGCACCGCGCCGAAGAGCTCCACGCGCCCGAAGGCGAGCATGGCGGCGAGGAAGGCTGCTACCTCCTGGTCGGCCGGCGACGAGAACCGGCGCGCGAAGCGCAGCGGGTCGCGCTCGAGTCGAGCCTCGATCGGCGTGCTGCACACGAGCGCGTCGAGGCGCGCGCGCAGCAGTGCCTCGTTACGCAGCCCGGCGCCGGCGGAGCAGGAAGGGGAGCGCGAGGAACCACGCCCGGGCGGCGACCGGCCCCGAGCTGCACCCGCCCTCGGCCTCGCCACCGAAGTTCGTCTGGGCCACGACGATCTCCACCATGTCGGGCGCCGAGTCGGCGTAGCCGTCGTTGACGGTCAGCTCGAAGCGGTAGGTGCCCGGCGCCTCGACGGTGAAGGAGGGCTCGGGCGTGTCGCCGCTCTTGATGCCCACCTCGGGGCCGCCCGCCTGGCGCCAGATGTAGCCGAGCTCGACGCCCTCGGGATCGTAGGAGGCCGTGCCGTTGAGGGCCACGGTGTCGCCCACGTAGGCCAGCAGGCCGAGCCCGGCGTCGGCCACCGGGGGTTCGTTGGCCCCGGTGTCGGCGAGCGCGAGCGGCACGAGTAGCGCGAGCATGGGCGCCCGCCGCTAACACGCCCACCGGCCGCCGTGATAGCGGCGTCCCAAGGCGGAACCGATGGGCTTTTTCGAGCGACTGTGGAACCTGGTCAAGGGCGCGTTCGGCGGCGCGGTGTCGAACGCCGAGGTCAACAACCCCGAGGCGGTGTACGAGACGGCCATCGACGAGCGCCTCAAGCGGCACCGTGAGCTCAAGAAGGCGGTGGGCAACATCGTGTACCTGCGCAACAAGCTCGAGGCCGAGCTCGACACCAAGACGAAGGAACTCGCCGAGATCAACGCCCAGATTCCCGTTGCGCTCGACGGTGGCGACGACGAGGTGACCCTCGTGTTGTTGCAGAAGAAGAACGAGCTGGAAAAGGCCATCGGCGAGGTGACCGCCGAGCAGGCGAAAATGGCCGCGCAAGCCGAAGACGCGAAGAAGGCGCTCGTGTCCTTCCAGGGGGAGATCGAGAAGCTCAAGCGCGAGCGCGACGAGATGCTCGCGAAGAAGTCCACCGCCGAGGCCCGGATCAAGATCCAGGAGTCGCTCGACGGCATGAGCACCGACGCCGACATCAAGGCGCTGGAAAACGTGCGCGAGCACATCGGCAAGCTGGCCGCCCAGGCCGACGTGGGCAACGAGATGAAGAACGACTCGCTCGACGCCCGCCTCGCCGAGATCCGCAAGAAGACGGGCGATGTCACCGCGAAGTCGCAGCTCGAGGAACTCAAGAAGCTGCACGCGGCAAAGGCGGCGAGCGCCGTGGCCGAGGGCGCCGCGGGCGGCGCGGCCGGTGGTTCCAAGAAGACCATCTAGCCCCCCTCGATGCGCTCCTTTCTCACTCGCATGCGCGAACGAGTCGCGACACGGCTCGCCGCATCCCCACCGGGCACCGGGCTGCAGGTAGCCGTGCTCCTCCTGGCGATGGCCGGCTACCTGGTGCACTTCACCGTCGCCTTCTCGATCTCCCAGCCCTGGTACATCGAGGACTCGGCGATCAGCTTCGCCTACGCCAAGAACTGGGTCGAGGGCAACGGGCTGGTGCCCTACGCCGGGGGCGAGCGGGTGGAGGGCTACTCCAACGCGCTGTGGACCTTCCTCGTCGGCATCGCCTACGCGCTGGGCGTGTCGCCGTGGACCTCGTCGAAGCTCATGGGCGCGCTCTTCGGCTGCGTGGCGCAGGCCTTCTCCTGGGGGCTGGCCCGCCGCATGCTCCCGGGTGGACAGAGGGGCTACGCCCTGCTCGCGCCCATCCTGCTCGCCGGCAGCACGCAGTTCACGCTGTGGAACGCCTCGGGGCTGGAAAACGGCCTCTTCTGCATGCTGCTCGCGGCCGGCGTCTACGGCCTGGTGGTCGAGGTGGAAGACGACCGCGCCACCCCCTGGAGCGCGCTCGCGTTCTTCGGCCTGGCGATGACGCGCCCCGACGGCCTCGCCTACCTCGGCATCGGCCTGATCGGCCGCACCCTGGGCACCCTCGGGCGCCGGCAGTGGAAGGCGTGGATCTTCTGGGTGCTCGCCGCCGGCCTGCCCTGGCTGGCCTACAACTTCTGGCGCTACGAGTACTTCGCGTGGGAGTGGCCCAACACCTGGTACGCGAAGAAGAAGAACTTCAAGCCTTTCGACTGGAATAACAACTACGGCTACAAGCAGATGCGCGAGTACTTCACCAAGTACTGGATCATCTACTTCGCGCCGGCGATCGCCCTCGCCGTGGGCGGCGTGGCCCGCGGGCGTCGCCTCGCGGTGGCCGCGCTGCTGGTGCCCTTCGCCGTGGCCATCCTCTGGGACGGCAAGTTCGGCAACCTCCTGCCCAGCACCATCAAGCTCACGTGGTGGAACCAGCACTACAACGAGGTTCGCGTGTGGACGCTGGGGGGCGTCGCGGCGCTTCTCGGCCTGTTGAGCCTCGGCCAGCCCGGGTGGGTCGCGCGCGGGCTCCTGTGGTGCTGCTACACCTTCGGCCTCTTCTACACCGTGCTCGCCACCGGCGACTGGATGAAGGGACTGCGCTGGTACAACCTGACTTCTGTCCCGCAGTTCACCCTGCTCGCGGTGGGCATCGGCACGCTCGCCGAGTGGTTGCCGATGGCCCAGCGCGCCGTCGCGAGGATTCCCCTGCGCGCCGCCTACGCCACGGTGATGGCGAGCCTGATCGTCGGCGCCTCCATCCCCCGCTCGATCGAGTTCGTGCGCAAGCCGGAAACGGCCCCGCGCGACGTCCACAAGCGCGTCAACTACATGAGCTGGGTGCAGTCGCGACTCGACCTCGACCGAGTCACCCTCTTCGACGTCGACATGGGCGCCCACACCTGGTACACCGACTGGTGGATTGCCGACATTGCAGGCCTGATCGACGTGCCGATGGCACAGCACGAGTACGAGAAGGCCTTCATGAAGGAGTACCTCTTCGAGGAGGTGCGTCCCGACTTCGCGCACGTACACGGCAGCTGGGCGCGCACCATCAAGATCAGCGCTCACCCC
>VGRQ01000331.1 GCA_016875315.1 Deltaproteobacteria bacterium
CCGCTCGCGACCGAAGTCGAGCTCGCCGCTGCCGTGTAGGGGAACAGCGGGTCGCCGGGCCACAGGTAGGCGCTGGCGGCCACGCTGCGGTCGGGGCGCACGAGGAGCGCCAGCGTGGGGCGCTCGCTGGGGCGGCTGGGCGAGGGCGAGCCGTCGAACTCCATGCTGCCCTCGGCGGGTGCCGGCGCGGCCACCGTGACACTCGACACGCTGTTGGCCTCGTCGTAGAGCGCCCGCACCGGGTGGCCGGGCGGCACGATGCTGTCGGGAAACGCGTACACCGGGTCGATGGC
This sequence comes from Deltaproteobacteria bacterium, assembly GCA_016875315.1. GTDB lineage: Bacteria > Myxococcota_A > UBA796 > UBA796 > SXON01 > SXON01. Next base: position 294 of record VGRQ01000331.1, read on the forward strand.
GCGCGCGGCCGCGAAGGCAAGGCGGGCCCCGGCGTCGTTGCCGGCGAAGAACTCGCGCAGCCCGTTCACGCGGTGGACGCGCGCGGCCAGCGCCGGCGACACGGGCTCGGCGAGGCAATCCAGGCCCTCTCGCACCGTGTCGGTGGCGCCCTGGAAACCCGCCCGGTCCATCATGCGGAAGGCCACCTGCGCGCTGTCGAGCGCCGCCTCGATCACCCCCGGCGAGGCAGGGCAGGCGGCGTGGGCGAGCGCGGCGAGGAGGAGGATCACCGCGAGAGGGTAACCGGCGAATCGCCTGGCACGGTTGACGCCACTGGGATGGGGCCGGGCGTCACCATGATCCGTTCGGCCCGCCGTCGGTGGCAGGGGGGCGAAACCGGGGCTGGTGCGCGGTGGAGGGGGTGAGGAGGCCGAGGTGCAGGCGGCGCAGCTCGAACGTGTAAGCGATGCCTTCAGCTTCGACGCTCGCGTGGCTTGACGTGCGCTGGGGGCCTTTCTATATTGAAAGCAAGAGTCGAACCGCCTTGCCTGAACTGCGAACTGCCCTCGGCGCCGGTCCCCCTGCGGGGACGCTCCAGATCACGGTCTTCATCCCGAGCGTGGACCGCGACGGCGTCGGCATCGACCAGGCGTACTGGCGCGAGGAGACGTTGCGCTGCCTTGGCACGCTGTTCCGCGGCGCGACCGCCTTCCCTCCGGGACGCGGCGTCTGGCGAAACGACCCGGCCGGCGAGCTCGTGTTCGACGACACGGTGATGGTGACCGCCTACGTCGTCGCCGACGCGTTCACAGCGGCGGCCCTCGCGACGCTGCGAGCACACCTGCACAGGATGGGGCGCGAGGGTCGTCAGGGAGAGATCGGGGTGGTCATCGGCAGCGAGTACTACGGGATCACGGAGTTCGACGAAGGAGGAACCTCATGAGCAAGCAGGGTGCAGACAGGATCGCGGGGGCGCTTGGTGCCAGCCGACGCGTGACGCTCGCGCCTGGGGGCGGGCAGGGCCCGCTCGGACTTCTGCAGCTCCGCGCGGAGGTCGCAGATCGGCTCCGCTCGACAGGCGGGCGACCGACGGATCCGGACTGGACGGTGCGGCGGGTGGTGCCGTTCCGGCCCGCCGGCTGGGCCGAGCTGGAAGAGTTCGCGGCGCGCCTGACGGCGAGCGGTCGCTCGGTGAGCCCTGCGCAGCTCGCGGCCATCCTCATCGAGCGCGGACTCGCCGAGCTTGAGGATGGGGTCGCGCGTGAGGGCGACTCGGCCCTTCGGGATGTGGTCGGATAGCACGGCCATGATCCGTTTGGTCGGCCTCCGCGCCGCTGCCACGACGCGGATGGTCAGCGTTCAACCAGTGTGATCGGTCACCACGATCCCTCGGGCCCGCCTGAGGGGTCAGGCTTGATAAACCGGGGGTGGGTCGCATGTGGGGAGGTCAACCCGCCGAAATCCCGCGTTGTCGCCACGGTGTAGCCGGCACCTGCCGGCGGCCATCCCCTGGTCCGCCCCCAAGGGTGCGTACGTCAGCCTCCGACCCGCCGGTACAACGTCCGCCGATCGATCCCCAGCCGCCGCGCCGCCTCCGACATGTTCCCCCCGCACGCATCGACCACGCGCCGGATGTAGGCCATCTCGATTTCCTCCAACGGGCGCCCGCTCGCAACGGCCTCGTCGAGCGTCCCCCAGGCGGGCCCCGGCTCGGCGGCGGCGCCGACCCCCGCCAGGTCGTCGAGGGTGACGGCATCGTGCTCTCCGAGCGCGACCGCGCGCTCGAGCACGTTGGCCAGCTCGCGGACGTTGCCGGGCCACGGCTGGGTCCGCAGCCACGCCACCGCGTCGTCGGTCAGGCCGGTGATCGCGCGACCGAACCTCGCGCCGAGCTGGTGGAGCAAGGCGTCCACGAGGCCGTCGACGTCCTCGGGGCGCTCGCGCAGCGGCGGGATCTCGATCCGGATGACGTCGAGCCGGAACAGGAGGTCCGACCGGAACATCCGCTCCTTCACCGCCGAGGCGAGGTCCCGGTTGGTGGCCGCCACGATCCGCACGTCCACCGTGCGCTCGGTGCCCGAGCCGACCGCCCGCACCCTTCCGCTCTCCACGGCGTGGAGCAGCTTCGGCTGGGCGTCGAGCGGGAGCTCGCCGATCTCGTCGAGGAACAACGTGCCGCCATTCGCGCGCACGAAGAGGCCCTCCCGGTCCTCGCGCGCGTCGGTGAAGGCGCCGCGACGGACGCCGAACAGCTCGCTCTCCAGGAGGTTCGTCGGGATGGCCGAGCAGTTCACCTGGACGAAAGGAGCGGCGGCTCGCGGGCTCCGCGCGTGGATGAACCGCGCCACAGTGCCCTTGCCGACCCCGGTCTCGCCGGTCAGGAGCACGGCGGAGTCCGCGCGGGCGGCCCGATCGGCTCGCTCCACGACCCGTCGCATCGCGGGGGAGTGCGCCACGAGCCCCTCGGCGCCCTCGCGTGCTGCGTTCCTCCGCAGCCGCACGATTTCCCGTCGCATCCGGCGCTCGCGCAGGGCCCGCTCGATCGCGAGCAGGAGCACCTCGATGGCGAAGGGCTTGGTCACGAAGTCGCACGCACCCGCCCGGACCGCCTGGACCGCGAGGTCGACGCTCCCGAACGCGGTGACGAGCAGGACGAGCTGCCCGGGCCGCTCGCGGTGGACCTGCGCCATCAGGTCGAGGCCCCGGAGCCCCGGCATCTCGATGTCGGAGACGACGAGGTCGAAGTCCCCCTCGACGATCCGCGTGACCGCCTCGTCGGGCCGTAGGCACCCTTCGACCGAGTAGCCCTCCCGCTCCAGCTCCTCTGCGAGCCACGCGACGGTCTCCGCGTGGTCGTCCACGACCAGGATTCGTGCCTTCATCCGGCCGCCCCGACGGGGAGGACCACGGTGAAGCGCGCCCCCTCGCCGAGCCCGGACTCGACGTGGACGCTGCCGCCATGCTCCAGCACGATCCCCCGGACGACCGCGAGGCCGAGGCCGGTCCCTCCGCGATCGGCGCGCGTGGTGAACAGCGGGTCGAATACCCGCTCCCGCAACTCCGGGGCGATGCCCTCGCCGTCGTCGGCGACGACGAGGGTGGCGGCGTCCTCGGTACGGCCGACCGTGACGTCAACCCGGCCCCCCTCGGCGACCGCCGCCAGGGCGTTCCGGCCGAGGTTGAGGACGAGCTGGCGCATCTGGTCGGGGTCGCAGCACGCCACGCACGGGTCCCCGGCGGCGAGTACGAGCGTGACCCGCCGACGCCTGGACTCGACCTCCAGGAGGCCGAGGACCTCCGCGGCTATGGCGCGCACGTCCACGGGCTCCCGACGCGCCGGGCGACGGCGCGTCAGCACGAGCAACTGCTCGACGATGCGCGTGATGCGCTCCCCCTCGCGGACCATCGCCTCGGCGGCGCGCCGCACGCGCTCGGGCTCGTCGGGGCGCTCGGCGAGGGAGCGCGCGCGCCCGAGCACCACCTGGAGCGGGGAGCCGATCTCGTGCGCCACGGCAGCCGAGAGCTGTCCCACCGTGACGAGGCGATCCGCCGCCTCCAGCGAGCGCGTCGCCTCCCGCCGTGCCTCCGCCTCCCGCGCGGCCTCGGCTTGCGCGGCGCGCAGATCCTCCATCATGCGGTTGAACTCGCGCGCGACCGCCACCAGCTCGTCGTCGCCCGACTCGGGGACCGGCACGCGGAGATCGCCGCCCTGCACGCGACGCATCGCCGCGGCGAGCCGGGTCAGCGGGCGTGCGAGCCGGGTCTCCCCGATCCAGATCCCCAGGCCCATGGCCAGGAGCACGAAGATCCCCACCGCCGCCGCCGTGGAGCCCGCGGTCGCGAGGAGGTCCTCGTTGACGTCGTCGAGGGGCCGGGAGATGGCCAGGGCGCCCACCAGTTCGCCGTCGTCCGTCAGGAGCGGGGTCGCGAGCAGGAGCCGGGTCGGGCTCGCCTCCGGGAAGTAGCGAACCCGGGTCTCCAGCGCCCGCTCCGCGGCGCGGACCAGCGCGGTGAGCGACTCGCGCAAGGAGCCCGCCGGCGCGCCCGTGGGGGCGACCACCGGCGCTCCCTGCAAGTCATACACGAAGACGTCCACCTCCGTGTCGATGCCTTCGAGGCGGAGCGTTGCCTCCTCGACATCCGCCGGCTGGCGGTCGCGCATCGCGTTCTCCACGCCGACGCGCAGGCTCGTCCCGAGGAACGTGAGCTCACGCTCGGCGGACGCGCGCAGGTCGCGCCGCTCCTCCCGAACCAGAAGCGTCCCGTAGGCGCCGAAGAGGAGCAGTCCGGCGAGCGTGGTGGCGGCGGTCATGCGGAGGGAGAGGCGCAGTGGGGCGTTCCTGTCGGTGGACTGGGGCGGAAATGTACCGCGGCGCCAACGTCTCGGCAACCAGCGCGGACCTGCCGACGGGACAACCTGGCGAACCCGCCGATGGCACGGACGTTGCGCCGAACGAGCGCGGGTGACCATCCCGCCCCACGAGGACCCGGCCGTGCTGCTGCTGCTGATTGAAATCGCGTTCGCCGCTCCCGAGATGATCCCCGAGGAGGCGTGGGCCGCCGCCATGAACGCGGCCCCCGAGAGCGCCGCCGACTTCGAGATCCCCCTGAAGGCCGGGGGTACGTTCCGCATGGCCGACCACAAGGGCGAGAAGGTGCTCCTCACCTTCTGGGCAAGCTGGTGCGCGCCGTGCCGCAGGGAGCTCCCGGCGCTCTCGACCTGGGCGAAGAGCCACCCCGAGGTCACCGTGCTCGCGGTCAACGTGGACCGGACATCGGCGGAGGCGGAGAGCTTCATGCGAAAGGTAAGCTTCGACCTGCCCGTCGCCTACGACCCCGACGCGAAGCACCTCGGGCGGTACGGGGTGGCGTCGATGCCGACCATGCTCCTGTTCGACAGGAAGGGCGCGCTCGTGTGGCGGCACACGGGGTACGGCGAGGAGAAGGGCCTCTCCGAGCTGGACGCCGCGGTGGGAGGGGTGAAGTGACGACGCTCCGCGTCCTTTCGCTCTGGCTCCTCGTGCCCCTGATGCTGTTCGGCATCTTCGTGGGCGGGCTGATGACCTGGCACCACGACACGCAGCTCTACGGCGGGGGGGAGCACGGCGAGCTCATCGGCTGCACCGAGTCCGCCGAGGTCAACTGCGACATCGTCAACACGAGCGCCTACAGCGAACTGCTCGGCGTTCCCATCGCCACGCTCGCGATCCCCTTCTACGCGACCGTGCTCGTGCTCGCGGTGATGGCGATCCGCGGGAGGTTGGGCGCCCGCACGCTCATCATCGGCGCCGGGGTGCTGGCGCTCGGGTACTCGGGCTTCCTGTTCTACATCTCCAAGAGCGAGCTCGGCTACGTCTGCGCGTGGTGCATACGGCTTTATGGGGTGAACGCCGCGATCCTCGTCCTCGGCTTGCTGGGGGGCTGGCCACCCTCGCAGCCCGACCGGAACCTGCTGGTCACCGTCGGCGGCATCTACATCGGCCTCCTGCTCGTCAGCGCGGGCGGCGAGCGGCTGTACCGGGCCTCGCTCACGGGCGCGGGGGCGACGGAGATCGCCGAGGCCGTTGCCCGGGAGAAGGACCCAAGAGGCGACGCCCCGACGCTCTCGTTCACAGTCAAGACCGAGGACAACGCCGAGGCCACCTACCAGCTCGATCCGGACGACGCCTGGACGGGCAACAGGGACGCCAAGGTGGCGGTCGTGATGTTCGGCGACCTGGAGTGCGGCTACTGCAAGCGGTCGAGCGCCGAACTGGCCCGGTTGGAGGCGACCTACGGCGACCGCGTGCTCA
>VGRQ01000332.1 GCA_016875315.1 Deltaproteobacteria bacterium
CCGGTGCTCCTGCTGCTGGCCACGCTGGCAACGCTGCGCCGTCCCCGGCTGCTCGCGGCGCTGGTTGCCGTCGACCTGCTCGGTTTCGGTCGCGACTACCACCCCGTCGCCGACGATGAACCCGTCCCCCGCTGGCTCTCCGAGCGGATGACCGAGCCGGGCGGGTACCGCACCACGGTGCTCGACCGTCGTGTCCCCATCGCGCTCGACGACGAATTGCTCACCGCCAGCACCGGCCTCCCGCTCGGCACCAGCGACGTGATCATCCCGTCGCCCCTGTTCATCGTTCGCAACGAGGCCCTGCTCGCCTCGGCCGGCCTCGACGTGGGCGACAAGGGCCCGCAGAAGGTGCGGCGATTCCTCGAGCATCACGACGTGGCGCGCCGGATGGCGGTGCGCTGGATCGCGACCATCCACGAGATCCCCGGCCTGCTCCCGGTGGTGCGCGGCCACTACAACGTGTACGAGGACCGCGACGCGCTCCCCCGTGCCCGCGTGGTTCCCTGTCGCGATGTCAAGGTCGACGGCGACGAGGCCTTCGCCGCGCTGCTCGCCGCCGACCCCGAGACCACCGTCATCGTCGAGGCCGGCGACCCCGCCTGCGAGCCCGGCGGGACGGCCACGATCGTGGACTATGCCGACACCCGCGTGGAGGTCGCCACCGGCGGCGCGGGCACGCTGGTGCTCGCCGACCTGTGGTTCCCCGGCTGGACGGCCACCCTCGACGGCGCCGAGGTGCCGGTGGAGCGCGTGGATCTCGTGTTCCGCGGGGTGCAGTTGCCGCCGGGGGAGCACACCGTGGTGTTCAGCTACCGTCCCGCGTGGTTCTACGGGCTCCTCGGGCTGTCGCTGGTGGTGACGGCGGGGTTGCTGGTCACCCGCCGGCGCTGAGCGCGGGTCTCGCGGGAGCCTGGATAGAGTCTCGCCGTGTTGCTCGACGCCGACGCCATCGCCGCCGCGCTCGAAGCGCTTGATGTCCAGCTGGGCAAGTCCGGCGTGCGCGCTGAACTGTTCCTGGTCGGCGGTGCGGTGCTGTGCGTCGTTCACAACGCGCGCCCGGCCACTCGCGATGTCGATGGCTGGTTCGTGCCCGCCACGGCCGTGCGCGAGAGCGCGGCCGCGGTCGCGCGCGAGCGGGGCCTGCCCGAGGACTGGCTGAACGACGCGGCAAAGGGCTTCTTGCCTGCGAACGCGGGCTTCACTCGCTGGCGCGAGTGGCCCCACCTGGTCGTGTCGGTGGCGGAGCCCCGCACGCTGCTTGCCATGAAGGTGGCGGCGGCCCGCACCGAGCGTGACGCGGACGACATCCGTTTCCTGGCGAGGGTCCTCGGCCTGCAGACGGCAGCGGAAGTCCTTGTTGTCGCGACCGCCTACTACCCGGCGGAACAGCTTCCGGTTCGCGCGCAGCTCCTTGTCGAGGAGCTCTTCGGATGAACTCCGCCGAACTCTGTGCCGCCTGCGCCGCCTCGGCGCACTGGCAGCTGCTGGTGAACGACTTCGTCGACCAGTTCCGGCGCGCCGACCCGGCCGCGGCCGCCGCTCTCGTCGCCGCGGCGCCGCCCGAGCCGGGGCGCTGGGCGGGGCTCGTCGCGGCGGTGGTGGATGCGCTCTGCCGCGAGCGAGGCATCCCGGTGCCCACGTGGTCTGATCGCACCGGTAGCCCCGAGCCCTTCTTCGCCTTCCCGGCGCGCGACCTCCCCTTGCGGCTCCGCCTGATGCTGGAGTCACCGCCCGCGTTTCGCAATCGCAACGTGTTCGTGCCGCGCGACTACCTCAGCCGCGCCTAGATGCGCCACGCCACTTCCGACACGCCGCCAAGCTCCCGCCAGCGTTCCTCGTCCACCGGCCTGCGCTCCACTTCCACCGCCTCCGGCCACAGCGCGCGCACCTCGCTCGCCATCACCGCGAAGGGCGGGCCGTCGCGCTTCTGCTGGTCGTACTCGAAGCTGATCAAGAGGCCCCGCGGGGCGCGAAGCAAGTGTCGCAGGTGGTCCACGTAGCGGGGACGCACGCCCGGCGGCAGCGCGATGAGCGCGGCACGGTCGTACAGCGCGTCGAAGGCGCCGGGCTCGGAAAAGGCGAAGAAGTCGCCCTGCACCAGGGTGACGGCGCCCGCCCGCCAGCGGTTGCCCTCCCGCTCGGGCAAGAGCCCGTGCTCCTCGAAGAACCGGGCGCAGGCCAGCTCGGACAACTCCACGCCCACCACCTCGTGACCCCGCGCCGCCAGCCACGCGAGGTCGCGCGAGGCGCCGCACAGGGGGACGATCACGCGACCCCGGTCCAGATGCCAGTGTCGCGACAATAGTTCATTCGTGGTGGCCTGGTGGAAGCCGATCTGGTTGCTGGTCCAGCGCTCGTGCCAGAAGGCGGGGGTGGCAGCGGGGTGCATGGGGCCGCGCCTATGCCGCCGGTTGCTTTACACAACTTCACCTGCCCGCAAGGCGCGCGAAACAGCCGGTGCGGAGACTGTGGGTGCGGGGCCGTCCCCGCTTTCCCAGGAGAACCACGATGTCTGAACCCACTGACACCCCCGCCCCCGAGTCCACCCCGAAGAACGGGCGCTGCCACGGCCACTGCCGCGCCGGTCACCACGGTCAGCACGGCAAGCGCCGCGGCCTGCGCCGCCTCTTCGGCGTGGCCTTCCTCGTGGGCGGGATGGTGGCCATCCCCACCGCCATCGCCTACGCCGGCGGCCACGGCTTCGGCGGCCACGGTTGCGGCCACCACGACGCCCCCCAGAGCGCGGAAGACGTGCGCGAGCACATGGAGAAGGGCAAGGGCTTCATCCTCGGCAAAATCGACGCCACGCCCGAGCAGGAGGCGAGGGTCGACGCGGTGCTCGACCGCCTCGCCCCCGAGCTCTTCGCGCTCAAGGACGACAAGGAGTCGCTCCGCGACGACCTGCGCGCCGCGCTGACCGCCGAGAACGTCGATGCCGCCGAGGTGGAGTCGATCCGCAAGGAGGGCCTCGGCCTCGCCGACGAGGCCAGCCGCATCGTGCTCGGTGGCGTGGTGGAGATCGCGCAGGCGCTCAGCCCCGACCAGCGCGCCGAGCTCGCGGAAGCGGCCCAGAAGTTCCACCGTTAGGCTCGCGTCGTGGCCGAGCGCGTGCTCCTCATCGACGACGACGATCGCCTCGCGGCGATGCTCGCCACCTGGCTTGGCCAGCGTGGGGTCGACGTGGAGCGCGCGCCCGACGGTCGCACCGGCCTCTCCCGCGCCCGCGGGGGAGGCTTCGACGCGGTGGTGCTCGACGTGATGTTGCCCGACCTCGAGGGCTTCGAGGTGCTCCGGCAATTGCGACAATCGAGCCGCGTGCCGGTGCTCATGCTCACCGCCCGCGGCGACGAGACCGATCGCATTGTGGGCCTCGAGATGGGGGCCGACGACTACCTGCCCAAGCCCTTCAATCCCCGCGAGTTGCTCGCCCGCATCCGGGCGGTCTTGCGGCGAAACCAGCCCGCGGCCGAGGAGGTGCTTCGTTTCGAGGAGCTGGAGATCGACCTCGCCGCCCGCGTGGTGCGCCTGTCGGGCGAGGCGCGTCCGCTCACCGCGCACCAGTTCGAGATCCTGCGCGTGCTCGCCGAGAGCGCGGGGCGCGTGCTCAGCCGCGGCCAGATCATGGAGCGCGTCCGGGGGCTGGAGCTCGAGGCCTTCGACCGGAGCATCGACGTACACGTGTCGCGCATCCGCTCGGCCGTGGAGCCCGACCCGAAAAACCCCCGCCGCATCCAGACGATCCGCGGCTCTGGCTACCTGTTCACCCGGTGAAACACCGCCGTCGCCTGTACTGGCAGATTCACCTCGCCTTCGTGGGGGTGGTGGTGTGCTCGGTGGCCTGCGCGGGCCTGTTTGGGCGCGCGATGTCCGAGCGCAACGACTGGCCGCCGCCCCGGGAAGCCTGGGCGCAGCACGGCCCGGAGCACCACCTTCGACTGGCGGCCGGCCTCGCGATCATGGCCGGGGTGGCCTCCGTCTTGCTCTACCCGGTGGCGCGTCGCATCACGCGGCGGCTCGACCACCTCGGCGGCGTCGTCAACCGCTGGGGCGAGGGCGACCTCGGGGCGCGGGCGTGTGTCCATGGCAACGACGAGGTGGCCGACCTGATGCGCGGCTTCAACCAGTCCGCCGACCGCGTGCAGGGCCTCATCGAGGGACAACGCCGCATGCTGGCCAGCGCCTCCCACGAGCTGCGCTCCCCGCTGGCGCGCCTGCGCATGGCGGTGGAGCTCCTGGACGACGGATCCCCCGAGCGGAGCGGCGCCGCATCGGAGGCCAGTCGCGACATCGAGGAGCTCGACACCCTCGTGGGCGACCTGTTACTGGCCAGTCGACTGTCGTCGCGGCCGGAGCCCGGTCCGCGCGAGGCCGTCGACATCGCGGAGATCGCGCGCGACGAGGCACAGCGCGCGAGTGTCAGTTTCGAGGGCGAGGCGGCCCGGGCCACCGTCGACCCGCGCATGATCCGCCGCATGATCCGCAACCTGCTCGACAACGCAAGGCGCCACGCCGAGGGGGCCGAGCGCGTCGTCGTCCGGGGCGAGGGCAGCCGGGTGACGATCACCGTCCTCGACCGGGGCCCCGGCGTGCCCGAGGCCGACCGCGAGCGGATCTTCGAGCCCTTCTACCGCCCCGCCGGTCACGACGAGGGCGCCCACGGCGGCGTGGGCCTGGGCCTCGCCCTGGTGCGCGAGATCGCGCGCCACCACGGCGGCGACGCGAGCTACCGCCCGAGGGAGGGCGGGGGGAGCGAGTTCCAGGCGAGCATCGCCGCGGGATAGGTCGCCCCGTGTCCGCCACGCACCTCGCCCGCAACCTCCGCCAGCTGCGACAGTCGCGCGGGGCCAGCCAGGCCCAGCTCGCCAAGCTGGCGGGCATCCCCCGTGCCACCTGGGCCAACCTCGAGAGCGGCGAGGCCAACCCCACGCTGGCGGTGCTCGGCGCGGTGGCCGGGGCCCTCGGCGTGTCGCTGCAAGAACTGCTCTCGCCGCCGCGTCGCGACGCAAGGGTGCATCCTCGCGCCAGCCTGCCGGAGCGTCACCCCGGCTCGGCCTCGGTGCGTCGCCTGCTCCCCGACCCGGTGCCCGGCACCGAGATCGAGCGGGTGGAGTTGCCCCCGGGCGGACGTTTCGCCGGGGTGCCGCACACGCCGGGCACGTGGGAATACCTCGCCGTCGAGGCCGGGTGTATCGAGGTGACGGTGGCGGGTGAGCGGCTGTGCGCCGGGGCGGGCGACGTGATCGCCTTCGCGGGCGACCAGCGCCACGCCTACCACAACCCCGGGACGGTCCCCGCCGTCGGTTACAGCGTGGTGGTGCTGGGTGGGCCCCGTGGAAGCTGAGAAATACACCGTCGCCGGGCTGGTGGGCGAGATCAACGACGTGCTGAGCGGCGAGTTCGACGACGTGTGGGTGGAGGGCGAGATCGGCGGCTTCAAGGTGGCCGCGAGCGGTCACTGGTACTTCTCGCTGAAAGACCAGGACGACGACGCGGTGCTCAACTGCGCGATGTTTGCCGGGGCCAACCGCAGCGTTCGCAAGCGGCCGAAGGATGGCGACGTGGTGCTCCTGCGCGGCGGCATCGACGTGTACGCGCCCCGCGGGAGCTTCTCGCTGAAGGTGCGGCGGCTGGAGTACACCGGCGCCGGGGAGCTGGCGCGGAAGCTCGAGGAACTACGCCAGAAGCTCGCCGCCGAGGGCCTGTTCGACCCGGCGAGGAAACGCCCCCTCCCGCAGTACCCCCGCGCCGTGGGCGTGGTGACGAGCCCCACCGGCGCGGCGCTGCACGACATCCTGCGCGTGATGCACGGCCGCTGGCCAGGGCTGCCGGTGTACCTCGCCCCCTGCCGCGTGCAGGGCGACGGCGCGGCGCAGGAGATCGCGGCGGCGGTGAAGCTGCTCAACGCGCACGCGAGGGTCGACGTCATCCTCGTGGGCCGCGGCGGTGGCTCGGCAGAGGATCTCTTCTGCTTCAACGAGGAGATCGTGGTGCGCGCCGTGGCGGCCTCGGGCATCCCCACCGTGTCGTGCGTGGGCCACGAGGTCGACGTG
>VGRQ01000333.1 GCA_016875315.1 Deltaproteobacteria bacterium
TCGCGATTCTCGGCGTTTCTCCGCTGGGGCACGCTCCGGTTACGCCCATTCGGTGAGCCCCCTTCGCATTTGGGGGGGCTTGGTTTCAAGATTGTCGCATTTAGAGGGGGATAGTTCGCCCCTCTAGTTCTCGTTCCCCTCTTCCTCGGCGCCCTCGGCCTTCTCCTCGATGGCCGCGGTGTTGCCCTTCACCGCGTCGGTGAGGTAGAGAAACACCCGTCGAACCTGGTGTTTGTCGTAGTCCTCGCGGTACGCGGGCATGCGTCCCTTGCCGTCGAGGACCAGGTCGACGAGGCGATCCATCTCGCTGTCGCCCGGGACACCCTTCTCGAGGAGCGGCACCAGCGTGGGCACCCCGCCCACCATCGCGGCGGCGGCGGGGCCGTCGCCCGTGCCGGTCTCGCCGTGGCACTGCCAGCACGACTGCAAGTACGTGTCGCGACCGGCCTCGCGGTCGGGCTTTCGCTTCGTCGGGACCGCGTTGGCCTTCGGCGCCTCCACGGGCTTCTTGACCGGGGTCTTGGAGGAAACGGGCTTCGGCGCCTCGTCCTCTTCCTTCTCGTCGGCGGGGCCCTCGGCCTGCGCGCGGGCGCAGCCGGTGAGGAGGAGCGCGAGGAGGCAAGCGCGAGACATGGGCGCGCGCGGCCTATCCCAACGCCGCGACCCGGGCCGCCGCGGCGTGCGATGATGCCAGCGTGCCTTTCCCTCTCGCCCTCCAGCTCGACGCCGGGACAGAGTTCCCCCTGCACGTCGGCGGCCGGCTGACGCTCGAGGGGCCGGCGCGCATCCGGTACAGCCTCTCTGGCGGCGCGCTCCCCGCGCCCTACCTCGACGCCATCAATGCCGTGGCCGTCGACGCGGGCTGGTACTCTGACACCGACGCCGAGCTGATCAGCGCCACCCTGGAGGGGGCGGTGGTGGTGCGCAATCACCTCGGCTGGCGTCCCTTCCCCGGCAACGGCTTCAACTTCGAGCTCGGGTACGGTTTCGTGGGCCTCGGCGGCAGCCTCACTGGCTCGGAGGTGCTGGAGGTGATGGTGGCGCGGGAGCTGCCCGAGTCGCTGGGTGCGAACCTCGCCTTCTCGGCCACGGCATCGCTGCACCAGGTCGATGCGACACTGGGCTACGACGCCACCCTCTACCGGGGGCTCCACTTGCGGGTCGACCTCGGGGCGGCCGTCACCCTGGCGTCGACCACCGTCATCGAGCCGGAGTTCGACGTTCCCTGGCTGGTGGAGGGGGCGGTGGACGAGCTCACGACCAGCGGCGAGGAGGAACTAGACGCGATCTTCCTCAGCTACGTCCACGTGCCCACGCTCGGGCTGATGCTCGGGTGGCAGTTCTGAGGGAGCAGCTTCGCCGGCGTCAAGAATCGAATCGCCGGTTCTCGCGCTGGGCGGGAACCGGCGATCGAGGGAATGGCGGGGTGTACTGGATGAAGTTCGAACAGTCGCCCTCTCCCCCGGCGAGGTGACGACCGCGCGGTTGGCGGGGTTGAAGGGGATGATGCCGGGGGTGGGGGCGCCGAGGGGGCGGGCGGCGGTGGCCGGGTAGGGGTCGTGGGGTGGGTGGTGATTCGCGTTCCGACGGGCGCGGTGGCTGGCGGCGGGAGCCACAGCCGCGTCCACATGGCACTCCACTCATGGTTTATGAGCATGCCGTTGCCGATCGGATAAATGCGGCATATTATCCAAACATGACGTCTGCGGATCCACAAGCACCTAAACCAGAAGTGGGGCTGCGACGCGGTCCCTCGTGGGATGAGCTGTACTCGATCGCCGCCGCGCAGCAAGGCTGCTTCACACGCGAGCAGGCGTCGGGGGCGGGCTTCTCTGACCAGCTGCTGCAAAAGCACCTCGGCACCAAGATTGAGCGTCTCCATCGTGGCATCTACCGACTCACGCGCTTTCCCGACACCAGCCGCGAGCAGGAGGATCTGGTGGTGGCGTGGCTATGGTCTGGGTCAGCGGGGGTGTTGTCGCACGAAACGGCCTTGCGACTCCGGGGCCTCTCCGATGCGCTACCCTCGCGAATTCACCTGACGCTTCCCTCGACGTGGAGGCGGCGTCGCCTCGAGCCGCCGCCGGGGGTGAGGCTGTACTTTGCGGACGTGGCTCCTGCCGATCGGGACTTCGTGGGTGCTGTCCCCGTGACTCGGCCTGCCCGCACGCTGAACGACCTGGCCGTCGTCAACGCCGACGCGGATGTCATCGACGCTGCCGCGCGCCAGGCCATTCAGCGGGGGCTCATCTCCCCCGGAGACATCCTACAGGCAGCCCAGTACCTGAGCGACATGAGGGCAGGCGCGTGGCGGGTGCGCCCCGAGTCGGTGGCCAACCTTGGCGGCACGTGGATCATGGAAGTGGTGTCGGGCACCTGCGAGAAGGCCCCAAGTGTGGACTGGCGCGACGACGCCGAGGATGTGGCGGCCGCGGTGGGTGGGCGATTGCATGGCTCGCGCTACTTCCCGGGTTCGAGGACAATGACGATCGAGTTCGTCTGGCCGGTCGATGCCCGGTCGCTGAAGCCGACCAACGACGACATCCGTGCGGCGGCTGCCGGGAAATTCGGATGGGTATCGTGAAGAAGTACGCGACCCCACTCGCGTTTCGGGCGGCGCTCAACGAGAAGCTGCGGCAACGCGCGCGAGCCGCCGGTACTCCGGTCGACCGCGTGCGCACGCTGGCGGTGATGGAACGGTTCCTCGCCCGTGTCGTGGCGGTCTTCCCTCCGACCATGGTGCTGAAGGGCGGGCTCGCATTGGAGCTGCGACTGGAGAAGGCGCGGACCACCAAGGATATTGACCTTCGAGTGCTCGGCGATCCGAACGTGGTCCGTGCGCTCTTGGCCGAGGCTGCTCGACGGGTCGTGGAGCCGGAGGACTACCTGACGTTCACGGCGGAGCCCGACGCGGAGCACCCGACGGTCCACGGCGACGGCGTGATCTACGACGGCGTGCGCTACCGAGTCACCCCCCTGCTCGCCGGCGAGCGATACGGAGACGTCTTCGGGGTGGATGTCTCCTTCGGCGACGTGCTTCACGGCGAAGTCACCGAGTTCGCCGGAGGCGATGCGTTCGCCTTCATCGGCGTGCCGCCGGTCGTGGTGCGTGTGTACCCTGCTGCGTCGCACGTCGCCGAGAAACTCCACGCATACACCCTGCCTCGTCCCGACGGGAGCGAGAATAGCCGCGTCAAGGATCTCCCGGACCTCGCGCTCTTGGCGAGCGTCGAGGGGTTGGTCGCCGCAGACCTACGGCTCGCCCTGGCGAAGACCTTCGCCTTCCGAGCCACGCATCCGGTCCCCGCGGCTTTCCCCGACCCTCCGGCGAACTGGGCGGTAAGGTACCGCCGGATGGCCGAGGAGGAGGGGCTGCCGTGGCTGGACCTCGCCTCGGTGACGGCGGTTGTACGAGCTTTTCTCGATCCCGTCCTCGGTGTGGCCGAGGGTGACTGGTCTCCGGCCATGCGCCGGTGGCGTTGAATCGAGGTGGGCCGGCTACGGCCGTCCCCGCGACCGGCGGGGTCGGAACACCCGTACGGGACTCGAACTCCGTGATGGTGCCTTCGCCGCGCCAAAAATCAAATCGCCGGTTCTCGCTCTGGGCGAAAACCGGCGTTTGAGTTGGTGGCGGAGCGGACGGGACTTGAACCCGCGGCCTCCGGCGTGACAGGCCGGCGTTATAACCGACTTAACTACCGCTCCGTTGAGGCAAAGTCGTAAGTGGTGGGCGGAACTGGGTTCGAACCAGCGACCCGTACCTTGTAAGGGTACTGCTCTTCCGACTGAGCTATCCGCCCGAGGGGGATGACCCCGCCGGTTGGACGCGCCGCGCTTATGCCAGCTGCGCGCGCCCGTCAAGCTTCACACCGGCTCGCCGGGCGGCAAGTGGCTGGGCGCGCCGTCGCCGGTCACCTCGTCGTCGTCGTTCTCCGCGGGGCGGGGCCCGTCGACGGGCGCCCCCGCCACGTGCTCCACCGGCCCGCGGAAGATGCGGGCGCGCGGCACGGCGAGGGCCTGCGTCAACACGTCGTCCATGTGGTCGACGGGGATGATGGTGATGGCCTCCTGCACCTTGCGCGGCACGTCGCGAAGGTCGGCCACGTTGTCCCGAGGGATCAGCACGGTCGCGACACCTGCTTGCTGGGCGGCGAGCAACTTCTCCTTGAGCCCGCCGATGGGGCGCACCTGTCCCCGCAGCGTGATCTCCCCCGTCATCGCCACGTCGCGGCGCACGGGGATCCCGCACACCGCCGACACCACCGCCGTGGTGAGCGTGATGCCGGCGCTCGGCCCGTCCACGCCCCAGAGCTCCGGCACGTGCACGTGCAGGTCGATGGCCTGCCAGAAGTCTTCCTTCAGGCCGAGCTCCGCGGAGCGCAGCCGCATGTAGGTGATCGCTGCCTCGCAGCTCTCGCGGAAGACGTTGCCCAGCTGCCCGGTCATCTTGGTGCGGCCCGTGCCGCGGACGGTGGCCGCCTCGATGGGGACCATCACGCCGCCCGCCGCCGTCCACGCGAGGCCGTTGACGAAGCCGATGGCGTCGCGATCGAGCACCCGGCCGTGCCGGTGCCGGGGGACGCCGAGGAGCTTCTCTACCGCCGCCTCGTCGATGCGCACGGGACGGTCGATCTTCTTCTCCGAGACGCGCCGTGCCACCTTGCGACACACAGTCGCTAGCTCGCGCTCGAGGTTGCGCACCCCCGCCTCGCGGGTGTACTCGCGGACGATTCGCGCCACCGCCTCGCGGCTGATACGGATATTCTCCGCCTTCAGCCCGCTGTTCTCCATCTGCTTGGGCACGAGGTAGCGCCGCGCGATCGCCAGCTTCTCGGCCTCGGTGTAGCCGGCGAGCCGGACGATCTCCAGCCGGTCTTGCAGGGGCGCGGGGATCCCCTGCAGGTTGTTGGCGGTGCAGATGAACATCACCTTCGAGAGGTCGTAGTCGAGGTCGAGGTAGTGGTCGTTGAAGGTGCAGTTTTGCTCTGGATCGAGCACTTCGAGTAGGGCGGCGCTGGGGTCGCCCCGGAAGTCGGCGTTGAGCTTGTCGATCTCGTCGAGCAGGAACACCGGGTTGCTGGAACCGGCCTTCCGCAGGCCCTGGATGATCTTGCCGGGGAGCGCCCCGATGTAGGTGCGGCGGTGGCCGCGAATCTCGGCCTCGTCGCGCACCCCGCCGAGGGCCACCCGCACGAACTTGCGGTTGGTGGCGCGGGCGATGCTGCGCGCGAGCGAGGTTTTCCCGACGCCGGGCGGGCCGACGAGGCAGAGGATCGGCCCCGAGAGCTTGCCCGTCAACGACGCGACGGCGAGGTACTCGAGGATTCGTGACTTCACGCGACCGAGGCCGAAGTGGTCGGCGTCGAGCACCTCGCGGGCCGCGCCGAGATCTACGCGGTCTTCAGTGAGCTCGCCCCAGGGCAGGGCGAGCATCACGTCGAGGTAGTTGCGGACCACCGCCGCCTCGGCGCTCATGGGGCTCATCATCTTGAGCTTGCGCAGCTCCCGGTCGAAACGCTCCCGCGCCTCGGGGCTCAGCTTCTTGTCGGCGGCCTTCTGCTCCAGTTCGGCGAGTTCGCTCCGGAACTCGTCTTTCTCGCCCAGCTCCTTCTGGATCGCCTGCATCTGCTCGTGGAGGTAGTGCTCCTTCTGCGAGCGCTCCATCGACTTCTTCACCCGCGTCTTCAGCTTGCGCTCCACCTGGAGCACCTCGATCTCCGCCTGCAAGTAGGCGAGTAGCGTCTCCAGGCGCTTGTGAGGGTCTTCCTGTGCCAGCAGATCCTGCCGTTGCTCGGTCTTGAGCTGTAGGTGCCGCACCACCGTATCGGCGAGGCGCCCCGCCTCCTCGATGGCCTGCACCTGGAGGATCACGTCGGGGGTGGCCGACTTGTTGAGTCGCACGAACTCGTCGATGGCTTCCTTCACCTGGCGCATCAGCGCCACCGTCTCCGGGCCGGCGGGCGCCGGTTCCGGCAGTTCCTCGACCTCCACCATGAAGTGTTCCTGATCGCCGACAAAGCGCAGGATCCGGGCGCGGCG
>VGRQ01000334.1 GCA_016875315.1 Deltaproteobacteria bacterium
AGGGCGAGCACTTGCGGCCGGGGGTGGGCCGGTCGATTATTACGTTCCCATGCGCGTTGCCCTCGCCTCGGCCCTGCTGGTTGCCTGCTCGGACTACAACCTGGCCGAGGGCAACACCAAGGAGCCGAACCAGCGCGACAGCGGTCGCGACCACGATCCCGAGGTCGATACCTCCGACACCGAGGCGGATCCGGGCGACTCGGGCGGCGGCGACGTGCCCGCCTCCGACGTGCCCGATGGCAAGGTCGACGTGATGCTCATCATCGACATCGCCTACTGGTACGACTGCTACCGCGTGGATCTCGCCGTCGACGGTGGCGCGCTGGTGGATGCCCTCTACGACAGCGGCGCCGACGTGGCCGTGGGCGTGGCCACCTACGACGACTACATGGTCGACGGCGAGTGGTTCCAGGCCTGGGCCGGCTACCCCTACACCTTGCCCACCCAGCTCACGACGGATCGTTCGCGCGCCAAGAACGCGATGACCAGCCTCGAGTTCCAGTGGGGCGGCGACGACGCCGGCGACGGCTACGAGGCGATCGTGCAGGCCGCCGACGGCCTCGGCTACGACCAGGACTGCGACGGCAAGTACGACGAGTACTACGACATCAAGCCCTTCAAGCCCAAGTCGAGCGACGCCTTCGGCGGCGGCGTGGGTGGCCTCGCCGACAGCGGCGCCACCGGCAGCGGCGACGAGCCCGGCGTGGGCTGGCGCGAGAACAGCAAGCGGGTGATCGTCGTGTTCGCGGAGAACATCATCCGCGACAAGAACGAGGGGCACAAGCTGCCGAGCGGGGCCTGTCATGGGGTGGCGAGCCAGAACGACGCCGCGAGCGCCATCCGGGGCATCCAGTCGAAGTTCCTCGGCGTCAACGCCTACGAGTACCAGATGGAAGACCCGCGCCTGCAAGAACAGCTCGAGGCGCTGGCCGACGGCACCGGCAGCAAGATCGACAAGGACAATGACGGCAATGAAGACGAGCTAGCGGTGCTCAGCGGATCGTGGGACTGGCCGGAGACGAAGGTGATCGTCAACGCGATCTGGGACCTCGCGGACTGAGCGACGATGCGACCTTCTTGACACTTTCTTGACATATCGTCCTGGCCTCTCGTCGCAAGGATGGTACATTGCTTGCATGAGTGAGTCGCGACCCCCCCCCCCTGCCGTAGGGTTGGCTGACGCGTCCCAGCACGCGAGCATGCGCGGGCGAGTGGTGGCCGCTCCCGGAACCGCCGGGGGAGAAGTCGGCGATTGGAAGGCGATTCCCGAGCAGAGCCTGGCGGCGCTGCGGGAGCTCCAGTCGCACGAGTCGATCTTCGATGCGCAGCGCCAACTTGCCGAGGCAAGGCTCGAGACCGTCGCAGTCCGACGACAATTGCTCGTGGGCGACCTATGTCGGCAGCTCGGCCTCCGGGGCACCGTGCGCCTCGACCTCGACGCGGGCCGGGTGGAGATTCTCGGCGCTCAGGGGGGTCCCAACCATGGCTGATACCGTTGTAAACGCGAGCGGGAACGTCTACTTCCACATCAACGACGACCAGGCGGTGTGGAACGCGAACGTCTTCGCGGTGCACAAGAATCTGGCCAAGACGCTGCTGTTCTACGTCACGGAGGCAGGCGAGGTCTTCCCCACCCTCGATATTCGTCGGGCAGGGCCAATCGTGCTCGAGAACTCGAACACCAGCGACGCCAACGTGTGTCGTTTCCGTCGCGACGGCTCGATTCGCCTCACGCTCAGCGTCGACGGGTCAACAGCAACCTGGGAAACCCCGAGCGGCTCAGGCACGGGAATCAGCCTTCAAAGCGGAACATCTTCGATCTATCTCTATCCTGACTACGACAACAACAGCAGCGCGAACTACATCCGCGTGCGCCAGTCGGGCGGGAACGACCGCTTCCGCGTGGGCGACAACCTCACCGCCGCATGGTTCAACTCGACGAGCACCCAGATGGCCGACTACGAGGCCGTGGGTAGCGACGTGAATTTCCGACTGGGGAACAACGCCGGGGTCCGCGGACACCTCCGCATTCAGAACGACGCCGACGCGGCGGGCGCGCTGATGCTGCAGCGCGAGGATGCCGGCTGGTGTTTCCTGTGGGTCGACGTGAATGGCGTGCTACGGATCGATCCGAACGACCCGCTGGACGAGGGTGACACCGGCGGCACCGTCGTGGGGAGTCAATCATGACCATGGTCGCATTCCCGGTGTGCCGCAGCCTGGGGGGTTTCAATGGCTGACACCTACGTTCAAGGCCCCGACAACGTCGTGGTGTGGATCAATGACAGCACCGGTGCCGACGCGAGCAAAGTGTTCCAGGTGAAGCACCTCACCGGCAGTAACCCGCCGGTGCTGCTCGAGGTTCGCGAAGTCGGCGACGTCATCGTGTACGGGGGCATTCGGCGACAGGGCGACATCTTCCTTCACAACACCTCGATGGGCGACGGCACGGTGACGACTTGGAAGAGAGGCAGCACCACCGTCGCGACCGCAGAGTACGAGTCGGCGACAGGGATGGTGTTCCAGACACCTTCAGGTAGCGGTCTCGACCAGCGCTTTGCCGCAGCCGGGGGAGTCACCATCCAAATCGGCCCAGCGGCGGGCGTCCAGGCGCGGAACCCGAGCGGGGGTAACTACTGGCAGGTCACCGACGATGGCATGGTGTTCAAGGATGCCCTAGGGCACATGCTGATCGAGTGGTACCCCGCGATAGGCTGGATGTACGGCGGGACCGTGGCGCGTGTCGAGGTGGGCAGCGCCTACGATGGCTTCCGCGGCGTTCTGCGTGTACGTGCCGACACTGCGGCGGGGAAGCCCGGCGTGCTCGAGCTTCGAGCGAAGGACGGCACGCCGTACTTCCTGTGGGTGCGTGCCTCCACGGGATTCCTTCACATCCACGACGCCGATCCCGGCTCGAATGACGCGCTCGGGACCGAGGTCAGGAACCAGTCGTAGGAGGGCCAGAAAGTGCCGGATACCACCACAACCAGCGCCGACAACATCTACGCGTGGTTGAACAACGACGCCCTTGGCGACTCCGGGAACTACTTCCGGGTGCAAAAGCAGACGGGCGCCACGGAGGTCTTCCGCGTGGACCAGGTTGGCAACGTCCACGTGTTCGGCACGCTGCGCCGGAGCGGCACGCATGAGCTGATGAATGATCGTGCGGGCAGCGGGGCCATTGCACGCTTCATGAAGGCCGGGCAAGACCAGGGCTCCATCGGCTACCGAAACGCGTCCAGCGGCAACCAGGCGTACTTCTACGCCGTCGGTCCTCTGGCAATCCGATCAGCGGGCGACATCATCTTCCACCTCGACAGTGACGGCGACGCCACCGAGGAGTTCCAGGTGCGCGACTACGCAGACAACCTGGTGCTGCAGGTGACCGAGAACGGCGCGTTTCGCCTGTGCGACGCGGGTGCGCCCGAAATCACGCTGGAGGACGGCGTGCTCCACGTCGGTGCGGACGAACAGCGGGGGATCGTACAGGTGTTGCGAGACGCGACGGCGGGAAGCGAGAAGGCCGGGCTGCTCGTGCTGGAGGATGCGGCGGGACAGGCTTACTATTTGTGGGTCGATAGCAGCAATCGCCTTCGCATGCACAATGCGAACCCAGGCTCCAACGATCTGCTCGGCGACGTCGTGGGCAGCCAAACCTGAGTTCGACCGGTCCGCAACTTGGTGCCGCCGCGAGCGGGATGGCTGTGGTCATCGCTTGCAGCAGCGACTCAGGCATCTCCCCGATCCCAGCAACACCCGGGGAGGCGATTCAGTGTGAGCAAGCATTTGTAACTCAGAACGCCATCTCCCCTAGCGAGAGTTGCGCGACCGCCGGTGACCCCGGCCCTCCCGAGGTGCTTTGGTACTGGGATGCGAACTGGGGAGTGCCGGGCGCGGTCGGGGTCATGACGCCACCGGCCATCCAGCCGGTGGTCGACACTGACGGCGACGGCCTCGTCACAAATCGTGATCGACCGCTGGTGTTTGCGACGACGTTCACGGGCGAGACGCGAGGTCCCGCAGACCTAGTGGTACTCGACGGACGGACTGGCGAACAACTCGCGTCGATGTGTGCCAACGGAGCAACGCCGCCAAGCCCGGGATTCGGCGTTGCGGTAGGACGTCTCTGCGACGACGAGCCACCGCTCGCGGTATTCATCGACAGCGGCTGGCACGTGCGCGCAGTGACCGCCGACACGCTCGAGCCGGCGTGGGTGTCACCCGAGCAACCTCGTGTAGATGCGCAGTCGGCACGTTCGCCCCTACTCGCCCGGTTGGAGGCCAACGAGTGCTCCAGTGTGCTCTTTGGCGATCTGTGGCTGGACCACCTTGGCAACCTCCTACACCGGTTCGACGAGGGGTGGGACGCGGATTTCGCCGGTGAGAGCGAGGTGGACGCCTACGACATTGATGGCGACGGCTATCCCGAGGTACTCCGGTCCGACGCATGGTATGCACACGATGGCTCAGTCCGCTGGTTGTCGGATTGGCGCCCTGGCCCCGTGATCGCCGCCGTCGGCACCGGGGAGCGCCGCCTAGTGGTAGGGCGCTCCCCCGACGGCACGCCATCGAATCCCGTCGAACCCATCGGCACGTGGGCGCGCGACGGGACCACCGCCGAGTTGGCGTGGTCATTGAGGCTCCGCCGTGACGACGGCGACGTGGGAATGCCGGCAGTGGGCGACATGGACGGCGACGGTGACCTCGACATCGCGTGTTCCAGCGATCACTGGACTACAGCCATCGACGTCGGGAGCGGTAGAGAACTGTGGTCGGTGGTCACCGGTGAAACGTTGGATAGCTGGCAGACCGCGCCATACGCCTACGACTTCTCCGGCGACGGCGCGGACGACGTGGTCGTCGCCGAGGTGGACAATCGACTGGCGTACGCGGACGGCAAGACAGGCAAGGTCACGGAGTGGGACAACTTGCCTTGCTCCCGGGGAGAGGCCCAGCACCCCGTCCTCGCCGACGTCACGGGCGACGGCAGCGGCGAGCTCTTCTACGGCCGCTCGGTCTCCAACCCCGAGAACGCCGACTGCCGTGCGGGCCTCGTCGCCTACACATCGTCCTCGCGACAGTGGTTCGTGGCCCCGGGCTCCCCCGGTTTCTCGATGTGGCGCGAGTCCAACGCCCGCGACGACCTCAACCCGGTGTACGCCGGCGACCTCGCCGTGGCCGGCAAGGCAAACCTCCGCTCGCGCGCTCGCGTGGCGCCGCCCGACCTACAACTCGAGGCCACCGGGGCGTGCGACGACGACGGCGAGACTTCCGCCGCGATCGAGGTGCGGAACAGCGGTGGCGCCGGGCTGACACTCCGCGGGCTCCTGGTGTACGAGGCCGACGGGCGGGTGGCCGAGCTGATCGACGTGGACGCGTACCTGCCCCCGGGCAGCGTCTACGGCCCGATTAGCGTGCCCCTCGGCGAAGGCGGGAGGCGGGTGGAACTGCTGCACGACGCGCAGGTATGCACCGACGACGACTCGCTCCAGCTCCCGGACTGACCCTCAGCAAGGCGTCAAGCGCACCGCGTCGGCAATCGCGTAGCGACCGGCCGTCGCCCAGCGCGACAGGAGCACCTGGTTGCGCCCCGCCGGGAAGGTCCAGTTGCCGAGCTTGTTCCAGGCGGAGCCGTTCCTCGTCTGGTCGACCGTCGCCCGGCCCACCTCGCTGTCGCCCTCGTCCCAGCCCATGAAGGTGATGTTCGTCGCGCGGTTGCTCCCCGCCGTCCACCACGCCTCCACCGTGTAGCAGCGGGCGGCGTCGCTCTCGAACCAGAACACCGCCGGGTCGCTGGTCTCGGCGGTGGCGGCCGCCCAGTAGCCGGTGTTCCAGTAGCCGGGGGTGCTCGACGACGACCACCAGTCGCTCGACACCTCGATCCCGTAGGCGCTGGCGTCGTTCGAGGCGTTGTTGCTGTCGATGACGAACTGCTTCTGGGTGGCGCTCACCGTGGAGCCGGAGGATCCCGACGAGGAGGAGCCGGAAGAGGACGAGCCGGAGGACGACGAGCCCGACGACGAGGACCCCGA